>JANNJI010000716.1:0-3237 GCA_031405795.1 Gammaproteobacteria bacterium | reverse complement strand
GCAGGGCAATGGCTGATACTCAACAGTGTGTTCTTAGGCGCGATCATGATCAGCCTTGCCGGGTTGTTTGCCAGTTATTATTTATACCGCCACAAAGACAAATTACACGAGATGGAAGAGGCCGCCCATATTTTTTTATTGGTGTGGGGTTTGTTGTGGTGGTTCGGCGCAGGTTATCGCGAGATTCTCCATTTTTTGGATTTCAAGGACTATGCCGCCGCATCGCTGGGTTTCTTCGCGGGCAGTATGTTGGTCTTGCAACGCATTGAGCGTCGCTTAGCCTGGATACCGCTGCATTATCCCGTGCTGGGTTTGATTATCGGCATGTATATATTGATGTTGATCAGCATCGGCCATCGCCATACCCATCCCTTCGATTTGTATGGCGTCATTGTCTGGCCATTGGCATTTATGATCCAATACTTCGTGTTACATCAGTATCGCAAAGGCGTGCGGCAAACGGCATTACAGTGGCAACACATCGCCACGTATTGGTTGGCCTTGTTCACCCTGAGCTGGGAAGGGGCCTGGCTGGTTAATAAATATGTTGAAGGGGGCACGTGGCGCGACATGGCCTGGATCATTTTACCTGCCATCTTCTCCATGATGTTGTTTAAATTCGGTCCCCGCGTGCGCTGGCCCTTAGTGGTGCATCATAGTTGGTATATAAAATCAGCCAGTCTGCCGGTAATGCTGGTATTGTGGCTGGCGACCGTGTTTTATGGCGCAAGCCATGCGGGTGATCCCTGGCCATTGGATCTGTATATCCCCATCCTTAATCCATTAGATTTGGCGATCATTTTTATTTTATTTACCTTGATTCGCTGGTTAATGGAATTGCGCACACTGGCAAAATCTGATCAGTACAGTGAAGCAAACACATTGTTTTCTTATGCGCTGGGTCTGGCAACCTTTGTCTGGATAACAGGCACGGTGGGGCGGTCAATACATCACTGGCTGGGTGTTGATTACAGCCTGCTTGCGCTATCACGTTCCGTGGAATTTCAGACATCATTGACGGTAGTCTGGACAGTCATCGCGCTGGTGTTGACCTTTGTCGCCACACGCACCGCCAAACGTGCCTTGTGGTTTGTCGGCGGTAGTTTATTGCTGTTGGTAGTAGCCAAATTATTTCTTGTTGATTTGGACAATTCCGGTACGCTGGCACGTATCATTTCATTTATCACGGTGGGGCTGTTATTACTCTTGATTAATCATTTCTCACCGATTCCGCCTCGTCAACAGGAGACCCCAGTATGAAACGCGGTTTATTATGTTTAATGAGTATGTCTTTGGTGAGTTCACTGGCTGTGGCGGTTGAGAAAAATGATTTTGCCTATGGCTATAGCCTGGAAGTGGATGGTGACGGCGCCATTTATTCTTTGACCTTACCGCAAGAACTGTATCAGGGTATTACCCGTCATGATCGTGGCGATGTGCGCGTGTTCAATGGACGTGGCGAGCCGGTGCCACACCTGATCCGTCGCGAAGAACGAAAAGAGGTCATTGCCCAACCGGAGGTGGCATTAGCGCATTTTCCACTTTATTCCGCAGGGGAGGGTAAATCGGTGGCGCAAAGTGTAAAGAACGTGCGCATCACCACCAATGAACAAGGCAGTGTTATCGATCTGAATTATGGTAAGGCGGATATCAAGGTGCGCAAATTAATCGGCTATTTGTTGGATGCCAGTGCGCTTGAACAAGTACCGAATGCCTTGACCTTGTCATGGCCGGAGACACAGACGGATTTTGTGTTGAATGTCCTTGTTGAAGGCAGTGACGATTTGAATCATTGGCAAACCTTGACCGCCAGTGCGACATTAAGTTATCTACACTACGGTAATCATAAACTGGTCCAGCAGCGCATTACGATGCCGATGCGCAAGGTGAAGTATTTACGCCTGACCTGGGAAAAAGACAAGGTATTTACCCTGGACAAAATGCTCGCGCAATTTCCGGAAAGCATCACCGCGCAACCAAGACAATGGACCATGTTTACTGAACCGGTAAAGGCGCTGAATACGCAAAAGGAAGTGGTTTATGCCTTTGATACCAAGAGCCTGTTGCCGGTAGACCGTATCAGGCTTACCTTGCCGCAACGCAATACCGTGATACAGGCGGTGCTGGAATCCAGCGCAGATAAAGCAGGTCCTTGGTCCGTGCGTTATGCAGATGTCATCTACGACATGCAAATCGAAGGTGCTGAATTAACGACACCGGATATTATCACTGGATTGAACAACCATCGTTATTGGCAATTACGCCTCATCGATAAAGAAGTAAACATGACGGGCTTACCGATATTAAAACTAGGTTGGGTGCCGGAACAATTGTTGTTTATCGCGCAAGGGGAGGGGCCGTTCACACTCGCGTTTGGTAGTGCACAGGTAGACGCCGTGACAACGCCATTGGGAAAATTATTGAATCAAGATAACCTTGCCAATAATGGCCAGCTGATCAAGGCTGCGCAATTGGGGTCACGCGTACAATTAGGGGATGCAGCGAAACTACAACCGGCCCCGCCACCTTTACCGTGGAAAAAATGGCTGCTCTGGGCAATTTTAGTTGTTGGTGTAATGGTCTTAGCCGCCATGGCACTTAAATTGAGCAAACAGATGAATCAAGGCAATCCACCTGCCGCATAGTGACTGATAAGAGAGGATGTGATGAACGAACCAACGAATAAACAGCAACCCAATTTATGGCATGTTGCCAAGAGTGTTCTTGCCGCTTTTCTGGGTGTGCAGAGCAGTAAAAACCATCAGCGCGATTTTAGCTACGGCAAACCATCGCAATACATCGCGCTGAGGTGGGGCACTGTGCGCCGGAATTCAAGGCGTGCGGCGCGATGGCGCTGCGCCGGCTTGCGCTGGATCAAGCGAGCAGGGTCAGCAGACTGTTGGCGTCGGCACCGACCACCACCGACGTTGCCATCCTGGCATCCAGCGTCACCATCCGGCCTTTGCGATGCACGGCCAATGCAAGAAGGTACAGATCGGTGAGCTGTCGATGGCCTTGAACGCGGTCGCGCCGAAACCTGCGGCTGTCCAGCAGGCTGATGTCGTCGGGCCAGAATTGGTGCTGCTGGCTTGTGAACGAGTCGCCCAACGCGCCGAGCAGCAGATTGATCGGCCGCGGGTTGGGGTAGGCCGGCTGACTCAGCACACGCAGGCAGCCGTTCTGCGTGATGGGGCATGTGGCCCAGCCCTGCGCGCTGTTCGCATCGAGCCACTCGAC
>JANNJI010000715.1:0-2932 GCA_031405795.1 Gammaproteobacteria bacterium | reverse complement strand
CACTACCTAATAAGGACTCCATATATGATAACTCGTCGACATTTTCTCAGTAGTGCCACTGCTTTATTGGGAGCAGGTTTGGTCAGCAAGGCAGGCGCAGCAACGTTACCTGAAGCACCAACGATGGAACAAACTTCCACGCAACCACCGTTACACCCACCCAACGGACGCCCATACAATCCAGTTGTCACACTCAATGGCTGGACGCTACCCTGGCGCATGAAAAACGGTGTTAAGGAATTTCATTTGATTGCCGAACCTGTCGTGCGTGAGATCGCCCCCGGTATGAAAGCCAATCTGTGGGGTTATAACGGCCAGTCACCGGGACCAACGATCGAAGTTGTGGAAGGCGACAAGGTGCGATTATTTGTTACCAACAAATTACCGGAACACACCACCATCCACTGGCACGGCCAGCGTCTGCCCAACGGCATGGATGGCGTGGGTGGTTTAAATCAGCCTCAGATCAAACCGGGCAAAACCTTCGTCTATGAATTTATGGCAAAACGTGCGGGTACTTTCATGTATCACCCGCACGCGGATGAAACAACTCAAATCGCGATGGGGATGATGGGTATGTGGATCACTCATCCAAAGAATCCAAAATTACATCGTGTTGATCGGGATTTCTGTTTTCTCCTCAATGCTTATGATGTCGATCCCGGCAGCTACACGCCGATGGTGAATACCATGCTTGATTTTAATATCTGGACGTGGAATTCCCGCGCCTTTCCCGGCATCGATTCGCTGGTGTGCCGTCAACATGATCGCGTGCGCGTTCGTATCGGCAATCTGACAATGACTAATCACCCTATCCATATACACGGCCATGAATTTGTCGTCACGGGTACGGATGGTGGTTGGACACCCGCAAGTTCACACTGGCCGGAAGTCACCACGGATATTGCCGTGGGACAAATGCGTGCCATTGAGTTTGATGCAACGGATCTCGGCGATTGGGCATTCCACTGTCATAAATCACACCACACCATGAATGCGATGGGCCACACGGTACCCACCATGATCGGTGTAGATCACAGCGGCATTGTCAGTAAAATCACCAAGCTGGTACCGGATTATATGGTGATGGGTGAACGCGGTATGGCCGATATGGCTGAAATGGAAATGCCATTACCAGAAAACACCCTGCCGATGATGACTGGACAAGGTCCCTACGGTCCGATTGAGATGGGTGGCATGTTCACAACAGTCAAAATTCGAAAAAACCAAAAGCCCGGAGATTATTCAGATCCGGGCTGGTATGAACAGCCAAAAAATACACGCGCCTATGAATGGACAGGTGAACCTCTACCCGCCACTCGTGCAGCAGAGAGTGCAACACCCGCAAGTAACCCCGGTGAAATATTGCTTGATGTTAAAAAAGGAGGTGGCCATGATTCGCACTAAAACCCACGTTGTTGACTAAATATAATAGTTCAACCTTGTCGTACACATGACTAATGTTTTTTAATTAAAAGGAAACGAAAATGAACATGAACATGAACATCTCAATAACTAACGCGCTGTTTAGTACACTCATTTTTTTAACAATAACAACGGGCGTTTTTGCCGATGCAAACCAACCGGTTTCACAAGAAAATAAAACCGCGACCGCCTCTATCGCTGCGCCGATGACTGACGGTGAAATAAAAAAGATCAACAAAGACACAGGTAAGATCACCATCAAACACGGTGAGATTAAAAATCTCGACATGCCCGCCATGACGATGGTCTTTAAGGTAAAGGATCCGGCGACACTGGATCAACTCAAGGCCGGTGACAAAATCAAGTTTACCGCCGACAAGATCAATGGTGCGCTCACGGTAACAGAATTCGAAAAGGTGAAAGAATGACTATATTGAACGGCAGCGTGCTATCGATATATGCCCGTTAGTTGTCGCGGCTCAGACTTGTTTGAACTTTTTGCGCAAGCTGGATTGCCTCATCGAGCGACGTGGCCAAGACATTATAGTGCCCCATCTTTCGGCCTTTACGCGCTTTACGTTTACCGTATAAATGCAATTTAATTTGAGGATGCGACAGTATCCGCTCCCATGCAGGCGCGTGATCGTGCGGCCAAACATCACCCAGGAGATTGACCATGACAACGGGTGAAAGCAACCGCGTGTCACCAAACGGTAAGCCACAGAGCGTTCGCACCTGTTGTTCAAACTGACTGGTGACACAGGCATCTAATGTGTAGTGACCACTGTTATGCGGTCGTGGCGCAATTTCATTGACAACCAGCGCATTCCCTTCCAACACAAAGAATTCCACTGCCATAACACCGATATATTCGAGCTTTGCCGCGATAACCTTTGCCATCTCACTGGCGGTAGCTTGGATCGCGGCCGATACGCGTGCAGGCACAATACTGATATCGAGAATTCCATGATGATGACGGTTTTCGGCGACTGGGTACGTCATCATCGAGCCATCATAGCCACGCGCAATCACCACAGATACTTCGCATTGCAAATCGAGCAGCTGTTCTAAGACGCAAGGCTCGTTGTTCATCGCTTGCAGTGCGGCATGCGTTTCTTCAGTCGAGTTAACGCGTATCTGACCTTTGCCGTCATAACCAAATCGCGCCACTTTGAGTATGGCGGGAGTATCCGTCGTTTTTATTGCCGCATCGATATCGACTGCACTGTGCACGATTGCAAATTTCGCTGTTGGTATTCCCTGATCTCGCAAAAAGGATTTTTCCAAGATACGATTCTGACTGATGGACACTGCCTTGGCACCAGGACGAACCACGCATTTGTCGGCGAGCCATGCCAATGTAGCTGCCGGGACATTTTCAAATTCAGTGCTCACGGCGTCACAGGTCTTGGCAATATATTCCAATGCCGTGTGGTCAGTGTAATCGGCACAGACGTGATCCGTGGCCAATTCACCCGCCGGACTGTCTGGATCAGGATCCAGCACG
>JANNJI010000714.1:0-2503 GCA_031405795.1 Gammaproteobacteria bacterium | reverse complement strand
CGCATGTCTTCCAGGCGCAAGGCTTTGACTGCCTTCATCCCGAAGACGTTACCGATGATCGACGCCGTCAGGTTGGCAATCGAATTACCTTCAAATAAGTCCAGGTCGTAGGCAATATAAGCAAAATACTGTGCTTCCGTTTTGGTGCCGGGGCCGGTATTTGGTACCAGGTCAACGCGGTAGGCCTTGGCGCGGTACATTTCACAAGCGGTCAAACGGTCAGTCCAGACCACCGTCCAGGTTGCAGTGGAGGATTCCCCTGCCACGGCCGCCGCACATTCATCCGCTTCTACGCCTTCTTGCGGGGTCATGCGGAACATCGCCAGCACGTCGGTCTCTTTAATCACATAGTCAGGCTCCCAATAGCCCATTTTCTTATACGGAATGACGCCAGATTTATAGCGTTCCTTTCCTTCTTTCATTGTTTCACTTTTAGACATGGTTCTCTCCAGTAGTGTTGATTGGACCGCTTTGCACCGTCCTTCAGCGGATACCCGCTCTGGTGGTAAGGTAACCACGCAGTGTGAAGGGGTTTGTTCAGTATGCGGGCGCTATACTGCCAAACCGGATACATTAATAACAGTTAATGTTTTCAATGATTTTGATAGACTATCATCTATACATAATGGAAATGAGGAAGTATCTATGCGCCATAGCACTTTCCGCCAATTAGAGGTATTCGAGGCCATTGCGCGGCTTGGCAGTTTTACCCGTGCCGCCGAGGAATTGTTTTTGACTCAACCCACCGTATCGATGCAAATTAAGAAGCTCACCGAAGCAGTCGGCCTGCCGCTATTCGAACAAGTAGGGAAAAAAATATACCTGACCGACGCCGGACGTGCGTTGCACAAGACCAGCCGTGACATTTTCAAACATTTGTCGCACTTTGAAATGACGGTTGCTGATATGCAGGGGATGAAACAGGGCACACTGCGGCTGGCGGTCGTAACCACAGCAAAATATTTCGCGCCACGACTGCTGGGAGCGTTTTGCCAGCAGTATCCGGGCATCGAGGTATCGCTCAAGGTCTCGAATCGCGAACACATCCTCGAACGTCTCGCCGACAATCAGGATGATCTCTACATCCTCGGCCAGCCGCCGGAGGAACTCGAAGCCGAATCCGAACCGTTTCTGTCGAATCCGCTGGTGGTACTTGCACCCGTCAACCATCCGTTGGTCGGAAAAAAGAAGATTCCTCTCGCCCGCCTTGCCCAGGAACCGTTTCTGCTGCGTGAACCAGGCTCCGGCACGCGCATGGCGGTCGAGCGGCTGTTTGCGCAACACAACCTGATCACGAAGGTACGCATGGAATTGGGCAGTAACGAGGCGATCAAACAGGTCATCGTCAGCGGACTGGGCGTGTCTGTACTCTCGCAACATACCCTCGTACTGGATGCACCGGGACAACTCGCCATCCTGGATGTCGTAGGATTCCCGATCAAACGTCACTGGTACGTTGCCTATCCATCCAGTAAGCAACTTTCGGTGGTGGCGCGTACTTTTCTTGACTACCTCAAGCAGGCGTCCAAACAGGTGAATGACGTGCTGAGTCAGCATATCCAGCAGCGCGAATAATATCCGCTACTGTATAGCGTTGTTACTTTTTATCAACCTTCACTATTTTGGCGCCATGAAAATGAACCTCGTTGCCTGATAATATCGCGCTCCCATAAAGCAGCTGGTTATTAAAATTGATCAGCAGCGTCACGTAATCACCATAACCTTGTTCAAACCACGACGCGTAATACATATTTTTCTCAACCTCAAATGCCTTGTAAGGAAAGGGACCCCACCATTTTTCCGGCTTGGGTCCGGCGAGATAGCGGTAACTGACACCTTGCTCTTCAAACTTGACGTTATACGAACGGCCGCTGGTGTATTCATAGGTAATGCTGGTGCCGTTGAGCGTGCGGGTAGGTAATGCCAGATCAGCGGCAAGTACCATGGTACTCATGAATAAGCCTACTATCGAAAAAATGAGTGTCTTCATTACCGTCTCCTTAGATTTGACTGGGTTGAATATTTATCATGTTGCATTTACTTCTATACACAATGATCCATCCACTACGATGCCTGCACTTTATGCGCACGTTTACCAGACGGTAAGCCGAGTTGTTTAACAAACCTGCGTAATCGTTGTGCGGCTTCCGCAGATTCCACCGTCGAAGTCACCAGGGCAATACGAACAAAATTCCTGCCGGGATTGATACCATTGGCATCACGCGCCAGCATGCTACCGGGTAAGACTATCACATTGGCATCGCGCAACAGACGCACAGCAAAATCCTGATCATCAATGGGTGTTGCAACCCAATAATAAAACGACGCCGCCGGTTTTACGAGTGGTAATACCGGATTGACAATATGGTAAAACGTGTCGAACTTTTCCGTATACAAACACCGATTTTCACGGACATGCACTTCATCCTGCCAAGCCGCCTCGGAAGCAGCTTGGATCGCACCACCCATCGCTGAACCGTGATAGGTGCGATAGAGTGTGAAT
>JANNJI010000713.1:0-18252 GCA_031405795.1 Gammaproteobacteria bacterium | reverse complement strand
TGCTGATAGTAACGGTCGGCGAGAACGCCGACCAGTTGAGTTAAATTGTTGAGAGCAACACACGGTATACGCTGCCCGGATGGCGAATTACGCCACGACAACGGTATAGGCACTGTCGTGCGATCACTATCCCATAAAACTGCAATGGCACCTCGAGTTATTGCTTGTTCAATATAATGACGTCCATCACTGGTCTGGCCGATACAGGCAAGGAAGACATCACCATGCTGCACTTTGCGACTATCCAGAATTAAATGTCCAATCACGCGATCCGCTTCTGGCGACAGTGAAGCAAAACCATTGAGTAGTTGACCTAGTGTCATGCTCACTTTTTGCTTTGGTGCACTCATCATGGCCGCCCCTCCAAATAGGCTAGATGTGTTTTTGTTTCCAGAATCACATCCGGAGGAATATCCAATAAACGCAATGCGCCTGACATCACACTGGCAAACACCGGCGCCGCCACTTCCCCGCCGTAATATACTTTTCCTGTTGGTTCATGAATGGCAATGACCATAACCAAGCGTGGTTGTCTGGCAGGGGCCATACCTGCGAACACCGACAAATATTTGTCATCCGTGTAACCATCTGCGCCAAGTTTTTTCACGGTCCCGGTTTTGCCCGCCACCCAATAGCCAGGGATATTTGCTTTGGTGCCGGTGCCACCATCAGCAATCACGCTTTCCAACATGCTGCGTACTTGTCGCGCAATCCTGCTGTCTATGACTTGTTCACCGTCCACTGACGATGACTGTAAGAGGAAACTCACCGGTTTGCGTTTACCATCTGCGGCTAACACCGAATAGGCACGTGCCAGTTGCAAGGTGGTCACCGACAAGCCATAGCCGTACGATAGCGTCGCACGCTCTATGTCACGCGAATAACGTGTTTGCACAATTTCACCATAGACCTCGCCGGGAAAACCGCTATTCGTATGTTCCCCAAAACCAATTCGCTGATGCATAGTAAAAAGCAATTCAGGTGAGATCGTCAAAGCAATCTTTGATGCTGCAACATTGCTGGATTTCTGAATTACACCCAACAGGTTAAGCCTGCCATAATCATGAATATCTCTGACAGTGTGATTACCAACATGCATCAATCCCGGTGAGGTATCGATAATACTTTCTGATTTAAAACGGCCTGATTCCAACGCCGCCGCAATAGTAAAGGGTTTTACTGTTGAGCCTGGTTCAAAATTGTCGGTTACCGCCCGATTGCGCGAGCGATAACTTTCATACTCTTCACGATTATTCGGATTCAATGAAGGTTGATTCACCATTGCCAACACTTCACCGGTTTGTACATCCAAGATCACTGCCGATGCAGATTTTGCCTTGTGAGTAAACACGGCACGCTTCAACTCGCGATAGGCAAGATATTGTAAACGCCTGTCTAAACTTACTACCAAATCTTTGCCAGGACGCGATGGTTTTTTCAAATCGACATGCTGGATTATCCGTCCAAGACGATCTTTCATCACCAATTGCGATCCATTACTACCGCGCAGAGATGAATCAAAACCCAACTCCAGGCCTTCCTGGCCATTATCATCAATATTGGTCAGCCCAAGTACATGCGAAAATACTTCGCCATCCGGATAATAGCGGCGGTACTCACGTAACAATGAGACACCAGCGATATCCAGATCCATGACCTGCTTTGCCATCTCCGGAGTACCATGCCGCTTTAAATATACAAATTCTTTGTCGGCACGCGAGTGAATTAAGCCTTTGATGTGTTGCGGCGTGGTATCCAATAGGCGCGCCAACGAAGCTAACTGTGTTTTGTTCGCATCGAACTGCCGTGGCTGCGCCCACACTGAATCAACCGGTGTACTCACGGCCAAAGGCGCGCCGTAACGGTCCATGATCATGCCGCGATGTGCAATAACTGGCAGACTGCGTAAACTACGTTGATCACCCTCCGATTGTAAAAAGTCCTTATTTAATACATGTAGATCAAAAGCACGGAGGATCAACACACCACTTAACAGCACAAAACCTAAGCAAACGCTGATAATACGCAATCGACCAGTGGCTTGGTGCACCTGTTCCCTCATGGCTTCACCACCACAATTTCACTATAGTCCAAGGTGCGCATTGCTAATCTTTTCCGCGCAATATTGTCCACCCGACTATGTGTCGCCCATGTGCTTTGCTCAAGTTGCAAACGACCCCAATCAACATCCATTAAATCGCGTTGCTTTTGTAAATCACGTAATTGCGTATACAACATACGGTTCTCGTGTTTGACATAAACCACACCCAAGGCGCTAATGACAATGAGCAGCAACAAAACGATATTAATTAACCGCAGCATCATTCCAAACGCTCCGCAACCCGCATTATTGCACTCCGTGCACGTACATTCGCTGCAAGTTCTGCCTCACTGGCGCGGATAGGTTTACCCACCAATCGCCATTTATGTTTAATCTCAATGTGCGCAATAGGTAAATCCAGTGGTAGTTGATCACCTGTACTCATCATGCGCATAAACCGTTTGACGATGCGGTCTTCCAGTGAATGAAAGCTAATGATCACCACCCGTCCACCCGGCGCCAATACATCGTGTAAATGGTTCAGACACTGTTGCAAGTCATCCAGCTCGTGATTGATAAAAATGCGAATCGCCAGGAAGCTGCGCGTTGCCGGGTCTTTGTGGCGCTCACGGGTCGGCACCGCAGCGGCGACAATCGCGGCCAGTCTTTGAGTGGTGTCGATGGGTGCTGCTTCACGTTCTGCCACAATCGCACGGGCAATACGCCGGGCAAAACGTTCTTCCCCGTATTGAAAAATCACATCGGCAATCACGCGCTCATCTGCCTGCATTAACCAGTCACTGGCGGACATACCCTGCGTGGTATCCATACGCATATCCAATGGCCCACTTTGACGGAAGCTGAAACCACGTTGCGGATCATCGATCTGCGGCGACGACACCCCCAAGTCCAGCAACACACCATCAACACGACCCTGCCAATCACTTTCGGCAATAAAATCACCAAGCTGCGCAAAGCTACCCTTATATATATAGGCACGAGGGTCCTGGCCCAGTTCAGCATGGGCTTGGGCAATGGCAACAGCGTCTTTATCCAGAATCATTAACCGACCGGCCTGATCTAGTTGACGGAGGATCATGCGACTATGCCCTCCGCGCCCATAGGTGCCATCGACATAAAAACCCGTTGGCCGCAGTTGCAATGCGTTCACGGCCTCGGCGAGCAAGACAGTTTGATGCTGATAGGTCGTCATCACAGCGACAATGTTTCCAAGCCATCGGATAACCCCTGATCACTTTCGGTTTCGCTCAGCCATGTGTCACGTCGAGCATTCCAGGCCTGTTCATCCCACAATTCAAATTTATTTCCCTGGCCAAGCAACACCACGTGCTTGTCGAGTTTGACCAAATCACGCAACGCCGGTGGCAGCAGGATCCGCCCATGACTGTCCAACTCGCATTCAGAGGCATGCCCAAGTAACAGGCGTTTCAGGCGTACAGCTTGTTTGTTTAGGCTGGGTAAGCGAACAAGTTTGCGTTCAATGTCTTCCCACTCGGGGAGGGAATAAATCAACAAACACGGCTCGTTCATGTCGAGCGTGACAACGAGCTGCCCTTCGCCTGATGTTTGTAAGCGTTCACGGTATTTGCTGGGCATGGCCATACGGCCTTTTGCATCCAGACTTAGAATGTTGACACCACGGAACAACCAAGCCCCCTATGGGCATTTCTGCCATTTATTCCCACATTATCCCACTTCGTTACACTATAGGTATTAACAGCCCACTGTGTCAAGCAAAATGCCCCACAAAATCAGGGATTCTTGTAATAAAGTCAGTTACTTAGCGATGAATCAAGGATGCAAAATGAAGTAGAACATTAAGGTTGAACGGCAATAAAACAATGGGTTAGCAGCGTTAGTTAATGTGAAATAGAAAGAAAGGAAGTCGGCCGATAAGCCGGATTCTGTCGCGAGCAATCATTCCTCTAGGCCAATGATCACTCATTGGCTCGAGCAGCCTACCCGGAAGCGGTACGGGTCGCACCATTGCTTCCCTATTTGGCCTTGCTCCGGATGGGGTTTTCCGTGCCGTCGCATGTTGCCATGGACGCGGTGCGCTCTTACCGCACCATTTCACCCTTACCTGTGCCTTGCGGCCATCGGCGGTGTATTTTCTGTGGCACTTTCCATCGACTCACATCGCCCAGGCGTTACCTGGCATCCTACCCTGTGGAGTCCGGACTTTCCTCCAGGAAGACATGCTTCCCAGCGATTGCTTGGCCGACTTCCGCGGTGATTGTACCGAAAGCCTACTCACCATGTTGGGTTAATTGCAGTGCTCGATCATACAAGGCATTTTTACCCAGGCCAGTCACGGCAGCCGTCACCTGAGCGGCTGTCTTCACCGAGACATGCGCCAGCAATTGGGCCAGCAGTGTATCCACATCTATCTCACACGTTGTTTGCGATACTGCAGCCGTTGCTCCCTGTACTAATAACACAATTTCCCCGAGTTGTTGTTCGGCATGTCCCGCCACCCAATCACGTAACTCACCCAAGGGTTTAGCGCAGACCGTTTCATAGGTCTTGGTTAATTCGCGCACCAAAACGGCATCACGCTGGGCACCAAAAATATTAACCATCGCGGACAAGGTTTCAAGAATCCGATGAGGTGCCTCATAAAATACCAAGGTTCGAGACTCATCGCGTAGCGCTTGTAGATACGTGGCCCGAGCCACGGTCTTGCTTGGCAAAAACCCTTCGAACACAAATCGATCGGTGGGTAGGCCAGCCACTGACAATGCAGCAATCACCGCGCTGGGTCCTGGGATGGGGATGACACGCCCCCCCTGTTTGTGGACCTCACGAACCAAGACAAAACCGGGATCGCTGATTAGCGGGGTACCCGCATCGCTGATTAAGGCTATTTTTTTCCCCTGACCCAACAAATCGATAAGATGCATGGTCTGTTCTTGCTCATTATGCGCGTGCAAAGAGACCATTGGCGTCTGAATCCCATAATGGCCAAGTAATTTACGGCTGTGGCGGGTGTCTTCCGCCGTGACCAGATCGACAGTTTTGAGTACCTCCACGGCCCGATAGGTGATATCGCCGAGGTTTCCCAATGGTGTCGCCACCACATACAACACACCCGCTGCACAAGACACGTTATAATCTCCTTGGCTACACTGTAGTAGTCGTCACATCCTAACCTATCGTAAATAAATATGAAGCTGAAAATACTAACAATTGGCCTGCTGTGTGGTGTCTTCATTGGCTGTACCACTGTGGAGAAACCGTCCCCCACGATCACCTCCCAACCGGGTGATGTTACGAGCGATATTGAACGTTACATGCGCACGGGTGATTTCGCCAAGGCATCTGAACTCTTCTTGCTACGCGCCGCTAATAACAGCGGTATAGAAAAAAATCACGCCCAAATAAGAGCCATCGCTGCACTGGCTCGTCAAGAACAATGGCCACAAGCCCGACAACTGCTCACCACGATCAACGTCAATGAACAAGACCTGCTTGGCCAACAGTTACTGCGCTTGACGAATGCACACATCGCGCTGGCGGAACGCCGCCCCAACCAAGTGCAAGTGTTACTCACAGAAAAATTGCCGGACATGATCGCTGCCACCTATCAAGGTGAGTTTCATCAGCTGCGCGCCAACGCATATACCTTACTGGGCAACCGTTTGGAAACCGCACGCGAATTAGTAGCTCGGGAAACCTATTTGGCCGACAGCAGTGAAATCAAAACCAATCAACAGGAAATTTGGACGGCGCTCGCCAGCATGAGTGAACGCGCATTATCGCAATTTCGTACCGCCACTCCCACTGATACATTAACCGGCTGGCTGGAATTAGTCGCGATTGCTAAAGTTTATCAATTAAGCCCTGCCCGGCTCAAGGAACAGATTACGCAATGGCGCGCCAAGTACAGCTCACATCCCGTTACCGAAAGCATTCTCAACGGATTGGCGCAACGTAAGCAAGAAGATGTTGCACAGCCTGATCGGGTCGCCTTACTGGTCCCCCTCAGTGGTAAATTTGCCAAGGCAGGCGAGGCATTACGTGATGGATTTCTTGCCGCCTATTACACCCGTCGCCCCAATGCCAAGCAAATTATTCGCATTTACGACGTGGCTGACGACAATAAAATCAAAGAGATTTACCGCAAGGCGCTGGAGGAAGGCGCACAATTTGTTGTTGGTCCATTAGAAAAAGAATCCGTGCAACAATTATTGCAGTTGGATGAGTTTCCGGTTCCTACGCTCACCCTGAATTTTTTACCCGACGAAGACAAAACTCTGCGCAGCAACTTGTTTCAATTTGGTCTTTCGCCGGAAGAAGAAGCCCGTCAGGTGGCGGATCGCACATGGCTGGATGGACATGTCAATGCCGCCGCCTTGGTTCCCGCCGGTCCCTGGGGCGAACGCATGCTTGCATCATTTAAGGAGCGTTGGACCGCAGTGGGTGGCAAGATAGTTGAAGTGCAAACCTATGATCCTGCCAAAACTAATTTTTCCGAACCAATTCAAGCCTTGTTAAATATTGATGAAAGCCAGCGGCGTCACCGTCGGCTTGCAACAACAATTAAACGCGACGTTAAGTTCACGGCGCGACGCCGTACCGATGTTGATTTTATTTTTCTTGCTGCCTATCCATTACAAGGCCGACAAATTCAACCGCAATTGAATTTTTTCGATGCGACAGATATACCTGTCTATACCACCTCACATGTCTTTACCGGCACGCTAAACCAGGAGCGTGATCGTGATATGGACGGAATTGTGTTTGGTGACATGCCCTGGGTATTATCCGGCAGTAGCCTGCATCGTAATTTGCGCATGGAAATTGAGTCCAATATTTCGGAGTCAGGCAATTCCCTGCAGCGGCTGTATGCCCTGGGGATTGACGCCTATAATGTGATCGGTGCGCTCAACACGCTGCGCAGTTATCCGTATGAACGATTTGATGGTGAAACCGGCAGTCTTAGCCTGGACAATAACCTGCGCATTCGCCGGCAACTCACCTGGGTTAAGTTTCGCACTGGCCGACCGGTTGTGCTCGAGCAAGGAAATCTTTAACTGCAACAATGCCAACCAGCACACTTGAGTCAGGTAATCTTGCCGAGAATCTCGCCTGTGATTATTTACTACAACAGGGATTAACCCTGCTGGCGCGCAACTTTCGTTCGCGTTATGGTGAAATTGACTTGATTATGCGCGATGGCAACACCATCGTATTTGCCGAGGTCCGCGCCCGCAAACAGCACAACCTGGTAGACAGCCTGCAAAGCGTAAATGCCAGCAAACAGAAAAAATTGATAAAAACAGCGCTTTATTATTTGCAGATAAACCACAAACTCATGGATTATCCCGCCCGATTTGATGTGATCGCAATTACCAATAACTACGCAGAATCGCACATCAACTGGATTAAGGATGCATTTCAAACCAATTAAAAGGATGGATGATGTCAACCCAAGATACGGTAAGAAAGTTATTTGATGCCAGCATCGCCACCAAACAGGCGGCGCGGGATGTCTTGGTTGAGCCGATCACCCGCGCCACCGAAATAATGTGTACAGCGCTGAAACACGGGAAAAAAGTTCTGTGTTGCGGCAATGGCGGATCCGCTGCTGATGCGCAACATTTTTCCGCCGAATTGTTGAATCGCTTCGATAAAGACCGGCCAAGTCTGCCTGCCATCGCCTTAACAACGGATAGCTCGACACTGACATCCATTGCCAACGATTACCATTACGATCAAATATTTGCCAAGCAAATATCTTCATTAGGGCAGCCCGGTGATATTTTACTGGCAATATCCACCAGCGGCAATTCACCCAATATCATTACTGCGATTGACATTGCCCATCAACGTGGCATGCAGGTGATCGCTCTTACCGGCCGTGATGGTGGAAACATGGCGGGCGTCCTGACAACAACCGATGCGGAAATACGCGTACCCGCTACGGTGACGGCGCGCATTCAGGAAGTGCATATTTTGGTGTTACACATTCTCTGCGCACAAATCGATGCGGTGCTTTATGGGCATTCACCTTTATGAATATCGCCACCCACTTACCCGACAAATTACTCGCCGAACTCACCGCCATACTTCCCGGTGATATGATTCACACCGCGATGGCAGAGCGCGTTTCTTACAGTTATGACAACAGCCGCCAACAAGCTTTGCCTGACGCCGTCGTTACCCCGCAGACACACGCTGAGGTCAAACACATCGTTGAGCTGTGTAACAAATACAACACGCCCCTGATCCCACGTGGTCGTGGCACGGGAACCACAGGCGCCACGGTCCCGATTACTGGTGGTATCGTATTGTCCACAGAGCGCATGAATCGCATTATCACTATCAACACCGCTGATCGTTACGCGACCGTCGAACCCGGTGTGACCAATCAAACCTTGCAAGACGCCTTGGCGACACATGGATTTTTTTGGCCACCGGATCCCACCAGCGCAGCGTATTGCAGCATTGGCGGCAATTTGGCTCACAACGCCGCTGGTCCCCGCACGGTGAAATACGGCACTCCACGCGAAAATGTATTGGCATTACGTGTGGTTACTGGCGCGGGTGAAGAGTTGCGTACCGGTGTCTACACCACGAAAGGCGTGGTGGGTTATGATTTGACGCGATTATTAATTGGTTCAGAGGGAACCCTGGCCATCATTACCGAAGCCACGCTCAAGTTAACACCGTTGGCCGAGGGCAAGACAACCATGCAGGCGATTTATCGCGACATTGAGTCCGCGACCACCGCCATTGTTGCAATGATGGCACAACCCTCCATTCCTTGTGCCCTGGAATTCATGGATAAACAAAGTATTGCCATGATCCGAAATTATTCGGAACTGGACTTACCCATGGATGCGGGGGCCTTGTTACTGATTGAGGTCGATGGTAAGCAAGATGCCCTGGCGGAATTAGCAAAAACCACTCAACGGGTCGCGACTAATGCAGGCTTATTGTCATTCAAAACGGCCACCACCAACAAGGAAGTAAAGGCGCTTTGGGCGACACGCAAAGCCCTTTCACCGGCATTACGCACACTGGCGCCAAAGAAAATCAATGAAGATGTCGTGGTACCCGTTTCTAAATTGCCGGTCTTTGTTGCGCAGCTACAAGCTATTTCACAACGCTTCGCCATACCCATCGTCAACTTTGGTCACGCGGGTAACGGCAATTTACATGTCAATTTATTGATTGACCCAGCCAACCCAATTCATGCTGCCCAATCCCAACCTTGTTTGCATGCAGTGTTTGATTTAGTGCTTTCACTCAACGGCACCTTGTCAGGGGAACATGGGATCGGTTTGGCAAAGCAACAATACATCGGCAAGGAGTTGGGCCCGGTTGCACTCCAGCTGATGCGGAAGATTAAACAACAGTTTGATCCCAACGGTATACTCAACCCCGGTAAATTATTTCCAACTGACAACACTATGGTTTCGTAGGCGACACATGACTGTGTTCATAACGACAATTCAAGCGCATTGCCGACTGGCGATTCAGCCTGGTATAAACAATAAAGCATTACAGAGAAATATCATGTCTCACTACTTGTCCCGTCATGCGAGTACCAATCCCGCAGTTATCGGCAATTTTGCTACCGATTTCACCTTCTCAAGCATTGCCAGAACGAGGCGATAAAGCGATGATATCGCAGTTTTTGTGCTTGGGCCTGCGCCTACCTAACAAAGTGAGACACCATGCAACGTCGTGACCTGCTCAAACTCCTCGCTGGTAGCCCTTTTTTGCTTTCCGGACTACCGGTATTTGCCGATAGTAAGCCACGCTGGGATCGCATCCTGGTGTTGATTGAACTCAAAGGTGCAAATGACAGCTTAAATAGCTTCATCCCCTATACCGACCCTTTGTATTACCAATATCGGCCACGTTTAGCGATTCCACGCGATAAGGTCTTACCGCTAGGTGAGCAAATCGGTTTGCATCCAGCGCTGCAACCTCTGTTACCGTTATGGGAGAAAAAACAGATTGCACTGGTTCATGGGCTTGGTTATAAAAATCCGAACTTATCGCATTTTCGATCCAGCGAAATCTGGAACACCGGCTCTGATAGCGAAACCATTCTGCGTGATGGGTGGATTACCCGCTGCTTTACCCGCAACCCCTTACCGCATATTTTCAGTGCCAGCGGTATCGCGCTGAACGATGACTTGGGACCACTCAACGGCATCAAGTCCAAGGCAATTGTCATGAGCAACCCGAAACAGTTCCTCAATCGCGCACAAAACATCGACTCGGTTGAGGTACCCACAGACAACCCGGCGCTTGCACATATTCTTGAAGTGCAGAAATCAATAAAAGAAGCCTCAACGGATCTCTTTGATAAACTGATGGATGAAAATGCCTTGTCACAGTCACCGTTCAAATCAAATATTGCCGCACAACTCTCCGTCGTTGCGCATTTGATTAAAAGCAGCGTTGCCAACCCAGTATACAAGTTGTCCCATGGCAATTTTGACACCCATACCAACCAACCGCCGCAGCATCAACTCCTGTTGCAACAATTTGCCGAGGCGGTAAGCCAGTTCCGCGAACAACTTGAAAGCGCGAATCTTTGGAATCAGGTCGTGATAATGACCTATTCCGAATTTGGACGACGTCCGCAGGAAAATAGCAATCTTGGCACCGACCATGGTACCGCAGCAAGCCACTTAGTCATGGGCGGGAGCATTATTGGCGGGCACTATGGACAATTACCTGCACTGGCAGAACTAGAAGAAAACAATCTCAAGTTCACCACGGATTATCGGCAACTGTATTCCACGGTAATCGAAAAATGGTGGAACATTGCCCCAGCGAACAATCTGTTTGCAGAATTTCCTGCTCTGACGCTGTTTGGTTAGGGATCTTGTTGTATCAGACTTTTTGCCACTGCCGCTGCACCCACTTTTGCCTGCTGACGTTTTGGCAATTGTTGTAATATCTCTTGCGCCGATACACTGACGATGTTACGAAATGTTACCTTGGTTTCCTGCACCGTGTCATAGCCATAATTCATCTCATGGGTTGCTTCCCACACAATCGCGCCTTCAGTGGTATCCCACACCTGCATGAACAAACGGATCGTGGCAAAGCGGGTATCGACGATTCGCCAGCCTAACAAACCAAAGCGCCCTAACGTTCCTTGTTCGAAACCCGCCAGTTTCAGTTGGATGACATAGCGCGCGCCCGAGACCTGACCAATTTTTTGCAATGTCGACTGTTTAAAAATGCCCGTGTATCGGTAGTGGTCGTACATTAGGCGATATTCGTCAGTCAGTGCCGCCTTGTTCACCGCGCTGAGTGTTTCGGCCAGGGCAACATAGTGTATGTCAGGGTGCAGCTGCGACATTACCTCCGTAAACACCAAGGCCAAGGCCTGTTTATCTTCTTCCTGACCAGTGACAGTGGAAGGTGTGATAAACGCAAATTTTTCACTATAGAGCTGTTCGGGTGACAAGCTGATATCGTGATGATGCGAGCTGGAGTGGATAAAGCTTCCGCAGCCTGAACTGAATGCGCCTATGCACAAGGCAAGCAGGCTGCGCAAAACGATCACGCCTTTTGCCTGCGAGCAAGGTACAAGACCGACAGTGTGTTTTAACATATCTACAAGCTCCCTTTGAGTAACGATCTGGCCCCACCAACACCTTACAGGTTTCTGGGGGTAATGCCTGGTTAGAATACCACTCGTTCCGGGTTATCGGCACATTAAAAAAAATCATTGGTTGTCTATACACTGGGATGTTGAAAATGCGCAAAATGTCACAGTTTTAGTGTAGTTATTAAGGCACACTGGCTGCTAACAAAAACAGCACTTAACACTATATTAATGTCCCACAACGCTCAACGGTGTAATGAAAATGGGTGTGAGGGGGAGGACCAGCCATGTTAATCCGGCAGATGATCCGGGAGTTTGACCCTGTCTATATCAAACCCAATACCGTGGCGGGCGCGGTCAAATATCTGCTGGCCCCATCGCTCACACAACACCGCGGACAGGCGCGCAACCCCTTTGAACGCCGTCTGATTGACCGACGTCAACGACGAGTTACCGTACTGCTTGATTTGCGCAGCCCGCACGCACGACGCCATATACATGGACGTCGCAATCTTGATTCCAACCAGGTTGCCGAAGGCCAGTGTGGTATTGACGTCTACGCATAATCAAACACAAAGGCCCTTTGGGAAACATCGCTCAATCTAAACGTTGTAACACCTACCGGCTCAATTCTGAATCGTTATCTGCAAAACATCCGTGATGTCCGGGGTTTCTGCACTTGTTTATTTCACTACGCGCAAATTAGGTCGTGTTGGTTTGGTGGGGGTGTCATCCGGAGAAGAGGGAGACGTGCGGTTGTCGTTGAAAACCATGCCTTGGCCATTTTCTTTACTATAGATCGCTAATACCGCCTCGACAGGAAATTGCACGCGCATTGGCTTCCCGGAGAACCGGGCATCAAACCAAACCAGCACATCACCTAACTCCAGGCTCGTCACCGCACGTGGAGCGATATTCAATATAATTTTATCTTTCTCAATAAATTGCCGTGGTACTTGTACATCAGGCTGACTGGCATCCACCAATAAATATGGCGTCATATCATTGTCGACAATCCACTGGTATAGACCACGAAGCAGATACGGTTGGCTGGACGTCATTGCCATGGGATTTTCTCTAAAGAATCAAGCTATCACTGACTTAATCATACCAAACAGACAGGCATGCCGCCTAGCGCATGTCTTTTTCACCCTCCGTCAAGCTGGCAGCAAAGGATGCGCGTGAAAATACCCGATCAGCATATTTTGTCAGCGCCTTTGCGGAAGTGGGTAATTGCACGCCATACCAAGGTAAGCGCCACAACATTGGCGCCATCGCACAATCCAACATATTAAAATCATCACTGAGAAAAAAGTTTTTTTGTTCGAAAAGAGTCATCGCGCCCAGCAGGCTATCCAGCAAAGCCTTGCGTGCAAGATCGCTATCCATGTCATTACGCACAATGACATCCACAATTGAATACCAGTCGCGCTCAACACGATACAACATGAGCCGGTTACGTGCCCGCGATACGGGATCCACCGGCATCAAGGGAGGATGGGGAAAACGCTCATCCAGATATTCTACAATAACCTGATGTTGATAGAGCACCATTTCCCGATCCACCAGTGTTGGTACTTCGTTATACGGGTTTAAATCTTTTAGTTCTTCTGGATTATTTTCATCACTGACTGTCAGCAACTCAAAATTAATACCTTTCTCCGCCAAGACGATACGTACCATATGGCTGCGCGCTGAATGATCGGCCGAAAACAAGGTCATAGCCGAACGTCGATTCGACATTTGTGCCATTGCATTTTTCATATTAAACCTAACCCCGTCCCTTAACGACAAAGGGGGAATACTCCCCCTTTGTTCGTTTACGCTTTCCCTTACAACCACTAGCGCTGAATCAATTAATGTACATCCTTCCAATACTCGCGCTTCAACAGATACGCAAACACAAATAAAATTAACAGGAAAAAGATCACTACGACTCCAATTTTTTGTCGTTCCAATTTACGCGGCTCCCCCAAATAAACCAGGAAGTTGACAAGATCATTCGCCGTCTTTTTATATTCCACCTCGGAGAGCTGACCCTTTTCAACCAGCTCAAAACCGATCAGTCTCTTATCTTCGCGTTTTTCTAACTTGAGATTCTTGGAGTCAACGTCCGATTTCTTAGCTTCACGTAGGATCTTGGACTGTTTGAGTTTACCGTTCACATCAAAGTGTTTTTCCTCGACTTTAAGCTCTGTTTTCACTTCCGCACCTTTCGCGTCTTTGTTCAGTGCATACGTTGTTTCAGTCACCGTGGTTTCAAACAGGCCTTTTTTCATTCCCTCAAGTTGCCATAACACATGCGGCATGCCCACGTTGGGAAACTGCGCGTTGTTCACTCCATAGGGACGCGCCGAGTCAACGTAGAAGGTGGTGAGATAGGCATATAACCAGTCCGCGCCGCGTGAACGGGCAATGACCGATAGATCAGGCGGGGCACTGCCAAACCAGGCCTTGGCATCATCCGTACGCATCGATACCGTCATCAACTCTGCGATTTTTTTCGCTTCGCCGTCGGCTTTTTTGGAAAAATCAGCGACAAACATCATTTTCTCCGATGCCTTTTTCTCATCAATACCCAGGTCATTGGCGACACGCTTGTAACGCATGAGTGCAGCCGAATGGCAAGACAAACAATAATTCACGAACAACTTGGCGCCGTTGCGCAGTGAATCCTGATTAGCCAACTCAACATCGGCTTTATACTGATGCAGCAACGCCGCGTTACCAGTATCACTTGCCCAGGCAATGGAGGAAATAAAGACGCTAAGCAGCAGAACCAATTTGGTTTTCATGTTGTCACCCTATCCGGAACGGTTTTACTTTGATTCCACTTAGTCACCGTTGGCAACCATAAGGTCACGATCAAATATACCAGCGGAATGAATACGCTATAGCGAATCAGGACTTGTTTCTCAACTTCCGCACCGATGTAACGTGGCAGATCCATCAGGATAATGGCCACCGCTAACGCCGCCAACCATGTCAGGTAATACGCCTTGCTCCGCACCTGACTGTAGATCGCCAAGACAACAAAGAAAACAAAATACAATTCACTAAAACGCAGTGCCAACTCAGATAAATGCGGCAATGCGGGTTGCATGCCTAACCACGCCAGTACCACAAAGGTTACCACAAACAACATGAGTGCCACGGTGTATAACGGCTCGCGATAACGAATGGACTTCACCGGATGACGATCAATCCATGGCAGGAAGAACAACACCACGATCGCCGCACCCATGGCCACCACACCGGGAAACTGCGAATCAAACATCGGCGGTATCGCACGCAAAATCGCATAATACGGCGTGAAATACCACAGTGGTTTGATGTGCTCGGGCGTACTCAGCGGATTGGCCGGGACAAAGTTGTCATGTTCCAGAAACAGTCCATTAAACTCCGGCATAAAAAAGATCACTACCGAAAACAGCAGCAGGAATACCACGACACCCACGATATCTTTAACCGTGTAGTACGGGTGAAACGGAATACCATCCAACGGTTTACCATCGGCGCCTTTTTTCTTTTTGATCTCAATACCATCGGGATTATTGGACCCCACTTCATGCAATGCAAGAATGTGCGCCACCACCAGCCCCAATAAAATCAACGGTACGGCAATCACATGAAACGCAAAGAAGCGATTTAAGGTTGCATCATCCACCACAAAGTCGCCACGAATCCACTCGGAAAGACCTTCACCCACATACGGCACGGCACTGAATAGATTCACAATGACCTGTGCGCCCCAATAGGACATATTACCCCATGGCAGCAGGTAACCCAGGAAGGCCTCGGCCATCAATACAACATAGATCACCATGCCGAATATCCAGAGCAGCTCACGGGGTTTTTTATAGGAACCGTACATCAAACCACGGTACATGTGTAAATACACCACAATAAAAAACGCCGACGACCCGGTTGAATGCATATAACGTAACAGCCAACCCCAACCCACGTCGCGCATGATATTGCCTTCCACCGTGGCAAAGGCGAGCGCAGCATCCGGTTTATAGTTCATGGTCAGAAAAATGCCGGTGACAATTTGTAAGACCAGCACCATTAAGGCCAGCGAGCCAAAGAAGTACCAGAAATTAAAATTTTTCGGTGCGTAATATTCGGAAAGGTGTTCTTTCCACATTTTGGTCAGCGGAAAGCGGTCGTCCACCCAACCCAACGTGGCTTGTAGTATTTTTGTCATGCCTTCACTCCTTCATCTGCACCAATCAGGATAGTTGTATCATTAATAAATTTATAAGGAGGAATAGGCATATTGATGGGTGCAGGTGACCCTTTATAGACGCGACCGGCCAAATCAAAACGCGAACCGTGACAGGGGCAAAAGAA
Source organism: Gammaproteobacteria bacterium (assembly GCA_031405795.1). Classification (GTDB taxonomy): domain Bacteria; phylum Pseudomonadota; class Gammaproteobacteria; order UBA6429; family Thiohalophilaceae; genus JACQBC01. Next base: position 2,254 of record JANNJI010000713.1, on the reverse strand, counting down.
ACCACCGAGCCAGGCATTGCCGCCTAATTCCGCCACGCCTAATTCGGGACGGTGTTTGGGGGAACAGCCTAAGTGTGTGCACAGGCCAATCATGACCAATATGTCTTCCTTACCCTTGGTTGAACGGTAGATATTTTTTGCATAGTCAGGTTGTTTGGATTTGGTAGATTCCGGATCCGAAAGAAAATCGGCCACCTTGGCAAGATCGACAAGATTTTCCTTGGTACGGCGCAAAATCCAGATGGGTTGTTTGCGCCACAACTCCACGATCATCGCCCCGGGTTCAAGTTTACTGATGTCTACTTCAATCGGGGCACCCGCCGCCAACGCACGTGCACTGGGCGCCATGGAGGCTAACAAGGGATAGGCAACACCGACCGCACCAACGGTACCGGCAACGGACGTTAAGGTAGTGAGGAAGCGGCGTTTACTGGCATCAACAGAATCGCTCATACAATCTCCGCGTGTTATTACTCGCAATCAAAGTGACTACGACTGGGTGTTATAAATCGAAAAATGTCAGCTGAATCCACTGACAAAAAGGCGGCATAGTTTGACGTATGCCCCCAGGTGGGTCAAGTGAATCTTCGGAAAGCCTCAGCGTTTCAACCAGTTAAACCGGATTATCAACATCAATGAATTCGTGTTCGATTCCGACGTGTTGCGCCAGGTGTTTTCCCAACGCGCTGATACCGTAACGCTCAGTAGCATGATGCCCTGCTGCAAAAAAATGCACACCGCTTTCACGTGCGGCGTGTACACACCACTCCGATATCTCACCCGTTAAAAATGCATCCACGCCCATATCGATGGCGGCATGCAGATAATCCTGCGCCGCACCACTGCACCAGGCAATCGTATTGATGGTTTTGGTATTTTCACCTATGTGCATGGGCACGCGGTTCAATTGCCGCCCAATCTGTTGTGCTAAGTCAGCTGCCTGCATCGGCCGTTGCAAGTGCCCATGCATACCGATAGCGGGATCGTTTGGGCCAAATCGCCCGTCCACCACGAACCCAAGTACCTCAGCCAGCTGTGCATTGTTGCCATAAACAGGGTGCGCATCCAAAGGTAAATGATAAGCAATCAGGTTTATTTGTTGCGCCAATAAGTGCATCACCCGTTGACGTTTAATGCCCACCAAACAAGGTGCCTCATTACGCCAAAAATAGCCATGATGCACCAGCAAGGCATCAGCCTGTGCGGTGATAGCAGCTTCAATCAGGGCCAAACTGGCCGTGACACCACTCACGAGCTTACGTATAACGGGTTTGCCCTCGATTTGCAGACCATTGGGACAATAGTCCTTAAAGCGATGCGCCTCCAGCAAATCATCGGTATAGGCGAGAAGATCAGCTAAATTGGCCATGTGTAATTTGATACCCAAACAGATCGTTAATTATTGTAAACTGTCCACGTATGCAAATCCGTCGCACCGTCACAATTATTTTTCAAGGCTTGACCGTCATCCTGGTCTTGGTCCTGTTGTTTGTATTCTTTTATCCCGATGCAAAACGGGATGGTAATACGGTGATACAAATGCTGGAGGCCCCCAAGGGCCGTGCGCCAGCCAACCAAACTGAGCAACAACCAACCTCTTACGCCGATGCCGTCGCCCGTGCCGCACCGGCAGTTGTGAATATCTACACCACCAAGATCGTCACCGAGCGCAATCGCCCCGCATTTGAAGACCCGCTGTATCGTTATTTCTTTGGTGAAGGTAGCAACGTACCGCAGCCACGCCGCGAGCCTAGCCTGGGTTCCGGCGTTATTGTCAGTCAACAGGGCAATATTCTCACCAACCACCATGTCATCGAAGGAGCCGATGAAATTGCGATTGCCCTAAACGATGGGCGTCATACCACGGCAAAAATTGTCGGTGACGACCCGGAGTCTGATTTGGCGGTGCTCAAAATCGATTTGCCCAATCTGCCGGTGATCACGCTGGGGCGTTCCGAAGACTTGCGCGTTGGTGATGTCGTCTTGGCCATTGGTAATCCCTTTGGCGTTGGCCAGACGGTCACCTCCGGGATTATCAGCGCACTGGGCCGCACCGGCCTGGGCATTAACACCTTTGAAAACTTCATCCAAACCGACGCGGCGATCAATCCGGGGAATTCAGGTGGCGCCTTGATAAATGAAGGACATTGGTCAATAAATGATAAAAATAGAAATGAATTGGAAGATCAAAATATAACAGATTTATATATAACAGATTTATTAACACCAAAAAAATTTAAAAAAATATTTTTTG
>JANNJI010000712.1:0-2783 GCA_031405795.1 Gammaproteobacteria bacterium | reverse complement strand
CCAGGCGATTGAGGCTGGCGACGGCTGGCTGACAGCCGGCGACACCGTCCCCGCGCGGCCGCTTCAATCGCCGTCGGAGTGGCCGAGTGGTGCCGAGATGGTCCTCGACGGCGACCTCAAGGATGGCGACGTGCAATCCGTCTGTCGCTAGTTTGATTACCAGCGACTCTGCGGCCTCCAGGAGACCCTCTAATGTCGCTCCTCGAAATCGTCCGTGCTTGCGTTCCCGACCGGTGCTCCATCCATGCCCATCCGCCTTCTCGCTCGCCTGCTCGACAGTCTCTCGATGTCTATATTGGTACGCTCAGCCCCTGGCAGGGTGTGCAGTGGGGCGTGAAGGCCTTCAAGGAAATTGCCGATCGTTTCACCCTGGATATATTTACCCCAACCATGGGCACGACGCTGCACAAATTTGCGCGACGGCTGCAACGCCTCGGGTTGGATCGTCGCATCCGGCTGCATCCGGCAAAACCGATGTCACTGCTGCGCCATGAACTCAGCAGATATGACTTTGCCCTGACCCCGCTGCTCAAGACGGCACGCAATACCTTGCAGGGCTGTTGCCCGATTAAAACCCTGGATTACTTGTGTGCTGGTCTGCCGAGTGTGGCCTCGGATCTTGAAGTTAACCGGACTTGGATTGAACATGGAACAACGGGATTGCTGTTCGAACCGAATCGCTTGTCATCACTGCAATGCACCTTGGAGGATCTCTGGGAGTCACGCCAAAGTTTGCCACAGGTTAAACAAGCGTGTCTGCATCAGGCACAGAGAATTTGGACGTGGCGTGAGTATAGCCAGAAGCTTTCTGATTTTTATCGAGACCTTCGTGCTTCAGTGCAGCAAGCGCCTCCAGATATCGTGTCCGTTCAAGTTCCCAATTAAAATGGGCGGCAACGTGTTCGCGGGCGGCTTGTCCAAGCTTGTTTTTGGCGTTTAGTGCCAACGTGGTGGCGTTGTGAAGTTGGCTGTCAAAGGTTTCTGGTTGTGCCGGATCGAATAAAAATCCATTTTTAGCCGATTCAATCACATCCAGTGCCCCACCGATATTGGAGGCGAGTACCAGCTTGCCACAGCTCATAGCCTCTAACATCACATTGGACATGCCTTCGTGGGAGGAAGGAATACAGATAACATCACATTTGGCATATTCAGCGAGAAGATCGGGCACGTTTTTTATAAAGGGCGTCTGCGTAATACGTGATGCTAGATCCGGATGTAAGCTTAGAAACCCGTGAACGAGCTTGGCGGTCTCATCACGCACCGTACCAACAATACGAAGTTGGTAAGCTTCGAAATCGAGTCGCTCCAGGAGCAAGGATAGTCCTTTCTTGTGCTTGATATCGCCAAAGAGGCCGATGACGGGATCTTCATGTTGTGTTGTTGCTGTCAGCAACGGAAACTGAATGGGATCAATTCCGTTCGGAATAAACTGGGTGGCGGCCTCGGGCACGAAGCCTTTGACTTTTTGTTCCAACTCTGTGGTTACACAAAAAACTCGATTGGCATGGGTGAGGAGATACTGCGTCTGAAAGGCACCCTCACCAAACAGATCAAGATCAATATCATTTCCGCGCGCGAAGGTCGCAAAGGGCACGGCTAACCGGCGTGCTGCCAGTAAACCGGCATAACTCCAATGGCCAACATAAAAACCCAATACGCATGCCACTGGCTCACGTCGTATCTCTGCGCAAACCCAGTCATTGACTTGTTGCAGTTGCAGCTTTGAATCTCGTTGTGGTTTGAGCTGGGTTATTGATAGTCCGAGTGTGTGTGATGCGCTAGTCACCACTTCGAACGGATCATGGCTCAGGGTAAGGACGTGGATATCATAGTGGTTGCGAAAATAATCGACAATCCGTTCTGCGCTTACACCCAGTCCGCCCGTGCCACGGCCAAATCGCGTGGTGATAAAAAGAAGTCTCTGCCGTTTTCTCATTCTTGACCTGCGGGTGTCCGGATATCTTCTAAATGAAGGGTGGTCTATAAGAGCTGCGATTGTTGTTCGTCAGTGTAAAATGATTTTAGACCGCCTGCCAGTACTTGTTAACCACTGCACACTGGGCATTGCGGATCCTTAGCGAGACGGAGCGTGCGGATTTCCATGGTCCAGGCATCAATGATCAACAAGCGTCCGTTTAAGGTGTCGCCGAGATTGAGCAGGACTTTGATCGCCTCAATTGCTTGTAAGCAACCCAGCATGCCGACCACCGGGGCGAGGATACCGTTTTCGCTGCAACGCATTTCATCGTCACCACCTTCTTTATATAAGCAGTGATAACAGGGGTTGTTCGCAGAGCGTGAATCAAACACACTGATCTGGCCTTCGAAGCGAATTGCGGCGGCGGAGACTAACGGTTTTTTCGCGGCGACGCAGGCGCGATTCACCGCAAAGCGGGTGGCGAAGTTGTCGCTGCCATCAATCACGATATCGGCGAGTGCAACTGCATGCGCAAGTTCGGTGTCGGCCAAGCGTTGTGCGAGGGTGGTGATGCGTATCTCGGGATTGAGTTGCAACAGGTGATCGCGGGCGGAATCCACTTTGGGCCGACCAATATCGGCGGTGCCATGCACTACTTGCCGTTGCAGATTGGACAACTCCACATGGTCACCATCCGCAAGGATTAAATGACCTACACCACTGCTGGCGAGATACATCGCCGTCGGTGATCCTAAGCCACCAAGACCAATGAGCAAGGCGGTGGAATTTAACAAACGTTGCTGGCCACTCACATCCACTTGGGGTAACAGGATATGGCGGCTGTAGCGTAACAGTTGTTGAT
>JANNJI010000711.1:0-1030 GCA_031405795.1 Gammaproteobacteria bacterium | reverse complement strand
AGGGTTAACTCATTGGCATCCAGCGACATACGTAAATCATGCAAGGCAAATCCGGCAGATTCATTGGGTGCCACACTCAGCTCATTGCTCATTTGCTGGGTTTGTTTTAACAACTCGCGCATACGAATCCCCAACGAGGCCTGACTGAGTTCCAGTGCATCATTGAGTGCGGTTTCAATGCGCACATCAAACCAGCTGTCGATACCACGTCGTAAAAAATCCAGCGAGAAATAATAAACAACCGATACCGGGGTGACTGATAAAATGGCAAACAACAACACCAGCCGTACACTCAGGCGCGAACCAGGGACGTTCTGTCGAAATTGCTTGGCCAGGTGATACAAATTCTTGCCAATTAAACCCACCAGGATAAAAATGGTGACGACATTGCTGATCAGCAGAATTAAATAGACCTTGCCAAAATGGGCGGAGCTGTTGGTTAAATTGCCCATTAATCCCAAAGACAGGATCAAAAACACGAATAGCGCGATAATTGGGATCGGACCGGCAACTACTTTTTTTAGCGTTGCAGTGGCCATTGGTACCAGTCACTTTCGAGTCGCCAGGGGGCCGACAAATAGGCCAATGGCCGTACCGGCGCGGGCAAGGATTCGAGATCTAAATAAGTTCGTAACAGGACTCGATAACGTGCGGCGGGCTCCACCAGTTTGACATCGAGGATCGGCAGGTCTTCGACATGACTCAGTGATGCCAGGGCCTCGTCAACATTGCTGAAGTCATGTTGCGCACCACTGTTCAGATTGTTCACAATGTATTTGTCACTGAGGGCGTGAAATAACAATAGATAACCTTGCTTTAATTCACCGACGGATTTATTCAGCCACCAGCTACGTTCTTTTTCCACCTTGATCTCCAGCAGGATCACCAGGGGTACACCGTTTTTTAACGCCTCAAGGAGCCCCGCGAGTTTCGAGTGTCGATTCCGCAAGATACTGGACGCCAGCCAGCCGGCCTCTGCCCCGGTAGTGATCAAGGGCGAGGCGTCGTGCGTGCGCCGCATCGATGACGA
>JANNJI010000710.1:0-2634 GCA_031405795.1 Gammaproteobacteria bacterium | reverse complement strand
AGTTGTTGGTTTTTAGTTGTTTGTCGGAAGGGCGCAGCACGCAGGCTTGCAGCTCCGATGCTGCTTGCGTCGCTTTTGTCTGTATGTTCGCCCAACTCAGTTACTTTACCCAATTTTAATTTGTTTCGAGGGTCAAGCGTCGCCCATTGAGCGTTGTAACCCAGGACATGAAGGTTGCCCTTGCTGCTGATAATCCGCACGGGTGCACCTTCTGGAAAATTAACCTGACGGCTTCGCTGCCATATTTCTGGTGTATCGCTGCTGAGCTTAGCGCGGACAGCGGCGAGCATATCCAGCCTGTGCGCATCCGGTTTGACCATTACACGTTGTTGGGCGATGTGCGCCGAATTCACAACGGCCTGACGTTGGATATTATTCCTTCGTTCCAATAGCGTGTGGAGTGGCGGAAAAGCGCGGAAGTGCTCGTCCAGCGGCATGGGCTTGCGATAATGCGCGAAGGCTCGAATCAACGTCGCACATGCCTGTGGCGAGTCGTTTTTTGCCAGGGCCCTGGCCAATATCCAGGGACAGGGATCGTCTTGCAGTGGTTGCAATAACATTAAAGCCCGTTCTTCATCGCCCTCCAGCGCGGTGATCAAACTGCCCATACAAGTTAGCCTGTCCCTTTTCCAGTCCTGCAAATCCTGCGCGTGGTGTTTTTTTAGTAAGGTTCGCGCCTGCTCGAATTGCTGCAAGCCAACGAATATCGCCCATTCTTCCTCGAACATATCTTCCCGTCTATCGACATCGAGTTTTTCCAGGCTAGCGAGGGCCGATTCGAACTTGCCTGCGTTTAAAAATAAGTCCACCGCGGTTTTGTGCATGGCTTGATACAGTTCATGCTCTGGTTTAAAAATTGGCAGCACGGCATACGCGGCTTGGATACCGAAACGATCAATCGCGATTTCCAAATCCTTCCAACCGAAATCGAAGTGCAAAAGTTGCAAGTCATGCAGCCATTTAGCCAAAGCGGCGGTGTTGTCCGGGGAAGGCATCGAGGTAAGCGGCGTGTATTTTTCCGGCGCTGTTGCCCGTAGTAGACCTGCAAGATACCCCGGGACTTTTGCCTCGGGGAGCAACACGGAGTCGCTTCCGGTGCTGGTCGTGTCAATTTTCCAGTGGTTATCCGCAACAGCCAGATATAAACAGCATTCACTGTACTCACCGCATTCTCCAAACAAACCGCACGCGGTGATTTGCGTAAAAGGCAGCCGATAAGCCGAGCCTTCGGTATCGAACATGGCGGAAAAATCAGCATGGTTTTCCGGATCGGTCAAGACAAAGTTAAACGCGTCGCTTTCGGCGTGGACCCAGAGTTCCAGTTCCTGCTCGTTGATTCCAATGGTGATGGGCATGGGTTTGGATCCTGTGCCGTATATTCCAACCATATCGGGATGATTGCCATTACTGATGTTTAAAACTTTAAAGGCAAGCGGTTTGGGAAACTCGCCCAGTGCCCGACGCTCGCACACACGCGTCGTCGCCGCCACCAGCATCAAACGCCAGCGGTTTTCCAGACTTTGATAATACCGGTTTAACGATTCATGGGTAAAAAGCAAGGTGTTGCCGAAGGATTTGAACTGGATGGCGTCTTGCAGGCACTCGTAGGATTTATTTTCATCCAGATTTTGCACGATGTCGACAAAAGATCGATCCTCGAAGGAGGTAACCGCCTTATTGTATTGGTCATAGTGACCGAAATCTTCCCATTTTTTGTCCAACCAGATTTGTATGGTTTTAAAATCATCCGCAGAACCAAGAATAACAGAGCAGATTTTCTTGCGGTATTTTTCCAAGAAAGGCCGCAGACTGGATTCTATTTTTTCGGCCAATTGATCCGCGTGGAAGAGGTCTTGCATGGCTGTTACCTTCGATTTATTTAGTGAGTTGTTGGAAAGTCTGACATTCTATCGCAGCTCGCCGGTCCTGCGCTACATTGTGCAAGCCGGGAGCCTTCAAAACTATAAATTATTTTTCTTTATTGGTGCTGTTTTCCAGCGTGGTTGTTACAGCACCGGTTTTTTTGCAGCCCAGCGTCGGGTGAAGGTTGATGCCACGCGCTTTGATTTAATAAAATACATCACCCAGATCAGACCACCAAAGGCATTACCGATCATTCTGGGTAGTTCCGTCGGTTTGGTTTCTTCTGCTATAACCGGTATCTGCAGCGCAATAAAATAATCTATAAAAAGAATCAGAATACTCGTCACCATGTACACAATGTATAACTTAGGAACTGAAGACCGTTTTCTGAAAAACAATACGATAAGCATCAGCAGAAAACCAAACATCAGTACATTTACAACAATTTCCCCTATGATAATTGGCGCGTACAAACTATGGTAGCTTCCGGAAGTCGGTAGGGTTATCACATGCCATTGATTAAGATCGAGGTAACCCCAGAAATCGACGCTGTCACGTAAAAAGCGCAAGGGCCCCAGGATTAGGCCTAAGGCAGGCAATATCAACCATCCTTTGATGCCCACATAGTTCTGGTCAAACATAGCCGCATTAGGTTCGGGATCATATTTGTATATCTTGTAACACACCGCAAAGGCAATCATTACCGACATGACAAGGACAAATACGATGGCCCAGTTAAGGGTATATTCGGTAACCTTGGCATCGGGATCC
>JANNJI010000709.1:0-2111 GCA_031405795.1 Gammaproteobacteria bacterium | reverse complement strand
CGAATTCACCGTGGTTGGCATTCCATGCGTCGGGCTTAACGGCGGACCGCAGTTCAAGCACAGCGAGGCATTCTCGTTCCAAATCGCCACCGACGACCAGGCTGAAACCGACCGCTTGTGGAATGCGGTTGTGAACAACGGCGGACAGGAAAGCGCCTGCGGCTGCCCAGTATCATCGGTAACATTGAAGGTCTCAGCAGGAACGAATCTCATGACAAAAGTAGCAGTGATCGGCGCAGCTGGGCGAATGGGCCGGGCCTTGATCGAGGCGGTGCATCGTACCGCAGGCTTAAGCTTGGGCGTGGCAATTGAACGGCCAGGCAGTACGGCGCTTGGCAGTGACGCCGGGGAACTGGCAGGTGTCGGCAAGCTCGGTGTGCCGGTGATCGATGATCTGACCAAGGCACTGGATCAATTCGACGTCCTGATCGATTTTACCCGTCCTGAGGTCACGCTGTGCAATCTTGCCCTGTGTCGGGCACATCACAAGCGTATGGTGATTGGTACCACCGGTTTTACTGATCAACAAAAACAGGTTATCACCGAGGCGGGGCGTGAGATCGGAATTGTGTTCGCGCCGAACATGAGTGTTGGCGTCAACCTGTGTTTCAAATTGTTGGAGATCGCCGCCAAGGTGCTGGGTAATGAGATGGATATTGAAATTATCGAGGCGCATCATCGCCACAAGATCGATGCCCCCTCCGGTACGGCGTTGCGCATGGGTGAAGTTATCGCCGCAGCGACGGGCCGTGATCTGAAAGATTGCGCGGTCTATGGACGCCAGGGCCAGACGGGTGAACGTGATCGCAAGACCATTGGCTTTGAAACCATTCGTGCCGGGGATATCGTCGGTGATCATACGGTGATGTTTGCCAATGTTGGTGAACGGGTTGAAATCACCCACAAGGCATCCAGTCGTATGACCTTTGCCAATGGTGCGGCACGCGCGGCGCTATGGTTACAGCACAAGACCAACGGTGTCTATGACATGCAAGACGTGCTCGATCTGAAATCTCTTCGTTAAAGTTTTGCTGATTTTCATTTTCGGCATGGACACCTGCCTGCCGGGTACAGTAAAATTCCCGCATCCTTAGCTGTGATGATTTAAACCGAATGAACAAACGGGAGTGCACGCGCGTGCCTCCCGTTTTTTACGAATGAAAGAAGGAGGGCGCGTTGAGAAAACCGGCGCTGTTGGCACTGGCAGATGGCAGTGTCTTTTACGGTGAATCCATTGGTGTTGATGGACAGACCGTCGGCGAAGTGGTTTTTAATACCGCCATGACCGGCTATCAGGAGATCCTCAGTGATCCCTCTTATGCCCGCCAGATCATCACTTTGACCTATCCCCATATTGGCAATGTCGGCACCAATCCCGAAGATAATGAAGCGGTTAGCTTGCACGCGGCAGGTTTGATTGTGCGTGATTTACCCCCGGTGGCGAGTAACTGGCGAAGCACACAATCGCTGGATACCTACTTAAAAGAGCGCAAGGTAGTTGCCCTGGCCGGGATCGACACGCGTAAACTTACTCGGATGTTGCGCGAGAAGGGTGCGCAGAATGGCTGTATCCAGACCGGTGATGCGGTGAACGTCAAGACCGCCATCGCCGCTGCGCAGGGTTTCCCGAGTATGGTGGGCATGGATCTGGCCAAAGAGGTGACCACCTCCAAACCGTACGATTGGCGCGAAGGCAGTTGGCAGTTGGCCACCGGTCACCGCCAACCTGCCGCCGAGAGCCTCAAGTATCATGTGGTTGCCTATGACTACGGGGTAAAACAGAATATTTTACGCATGTTGGTGGATCGTGGTTGCCGTGTTACGGTGGTGTCGGCCAAGACCAGTGCCGATGCGGTGCTGAAACTTAAACCCGATGGCGTGTTTCTTTCCAATGGTCCCGGTGATCCGGAGCCGTGTGATTACGCGATTAAGGCAATCCAGCAGTTGGCGAAACAGGCCATTCCGATCTTTGGCATTTGTTTGGGTCATCAATTGTTATCACTGGCCAGTGGTGCAAAAACCTTGAAGATGAAGTTTGGCTCGCGGGCGAGCACGGCTTCGCCACCCGCACCCCGAGCGATCCCGACCAACGCGGGGGAATGGCCATCCTC
>JANNJI010000708.1:0-2697 GCA_031405795.1 Gammaproteobacteria bacterium | reverse complement strand
CGGGTTAATCTTGATGCACACCCTTGTATCCATCTCGCCTTTGAAATCGCAGAAGGGGACTTCGTCGGGATTCAACGAGGCTACTACATGATTTACGGGAAAGGCCGGGAGCATTGGCAGAAGTTCATCGAACATTGCCCCTGGTGCGGAATCAGGGTGCCGAAAATTTATCATGGTGATCTTGACGATCTCTACGGGTCGAACCACGATGCCAAAATATAATTCTGTGCCGAATAATTATCTATCAATGTTGGTTATCCGACTCACACGTTTAATATATTGCATAACGCCAGGGCTTGATAACTAAACGCAAATTTGCCAAGCTGTTGTTTGACACGGTGTGCAATAAAGCGTCGCATGCTAATCCAACTCCGCCGCCTGAGCGTTTTGAGGAGGTAATTGTGCAGAAGCAGGGAGAACCAATAATGCATCGACGCGGCTGGAGGGTAATGTGCGCAGTTTTTCTTGCCACTGGTACATCGCTGGCTTGGGCAAAACCCACGATGTTCGCTGACAACCAATCGGAGATACCTCGATCTGCCGTATCGTTGACAACCACAGGGCACGTACAGATGATTTTAGCCATTGAAAGCCGCTACGCCCCGTACTTCAAGAAGGTGATCTGCGAGACTGACTTTCTGAGGCGCCTGCAACCCTTGATAACAACGGTGGATAGTCTGAGTGTGATGGAACTAACATCCGAGGGTCAGCGCCTTTGGGCAGTAAGTTTGAATGAGATATGGCGCGAGATTTATACCGCTCTTCCTTCCGCGCAGCGCCCGCCGTTCAGCGCATTGGAATTTTCTGCTGCCATACGTGATGGGCAAATGGACAGGCAACGCTTGGTGCACGATATTGCGAACCATGTCGGCGGGGTGTGCCCGGAGCGGTTACCGGAGGTATCTTCAGACGCAGCTGATCGGTTGCGCTGGCTGGAACGACAGCTGCTGGTGGTATTCGATCAACTGATACACCAAGGAGGATCTTAAATGTTTGGTTCCACGTCCGTGAGTGTATCCAAACAGGGCGAAGCGAACGGTACGGTACGCTCCGACGCATTCTTGAGTAACGCGATGTCAATGACACTATCGACACATGTAAAGTACCGCAGCATCTGGCAGGTTCTGCTAGCATCGGCTCTGATTCTTAATTCGGAGGTTGGCCACGTGTCACAGTCGCGTCTTGTGGAGGTCACCCTGGAACAGTTAATTACGGAGAGCAAACACATCGTCGTCGTCGAGCGGGATTCACCGTTCACCGTGACGGAAGACGTTCCCATTGTGGAAGCGGGCAAGAAGTACCCGCCTTACCAGCGGATGGTTTACCGCTACCGCGTGCTGGAGTCGTTGCGCGGCATTTTAAAGAAAGGCGCCGCGATTGAAGTGTTATCAGCGAATGAACGGCAGGACATACATGTGCACCGCCTGTTTGTCGTGGAAAACGTCAGCAAATCTATTTTCGATCACCGTTACCGGCCACGTGCCACGGTTGCAGAAAACGAACCGTATATTCTATTTCTAAATACGCTGTCCGAACACGAGCAGGACAAACGCTACCGTTTCGTAACAGGCAACAGTCGCGAGGGCATGGGCATGCGCGACGACATCAAGCGCAGGCTTGGTGCCGATGCAGGTACTTGATCCGCGTGAGGTGCTTGTCGATCAAGCCATGCGCACGCACGGCGACTTTGGCGTCTACGGCGATTTGCGTGCGGGGTTGGTGGCGGTTTCAACAGACTGCACGGTTGAACTCACGGACGTGGAGAATGGTATTTACGTGAGCGTCGTTCCGCGCGATGGCCATGGGCACGAGTACCAGTTTTTGGTAACTCCGAACGGATCGATCAAAGACCCCGTGTTCGGAGCGGGGCGCGAAGAGCCCGTGTTGGAACCCAATGCGCTGATTTTCGAATTCGGATCGGTGCGGCTGGTGAAACGGGGTGCCGACAATACGCTCACGCACCAGCCAGTGTGGAGCGACACGCAGCGTGCGCCACCACTGGATTTCGACTTTGGTATACGCACGCAAGGTCTGGTCGCCGAGAAGTTTACCGGCGTGTGGCAAAAACTGCAGCAGATTGATTTCGCACGCTACGCACGCGCCATCGACAACTTCTTTGCGGTAACACCAGCGGCCATGCAGCACAACGAACACTTACACTACGTAGTGGACGGGCGCGAGATCGCGCAATGGTCGCGGGACTCACGGTTGCTGCGTGCGCCGCTGCGCAAGCCGTTGGCGGCGATCGAGCATGATCTGCAACAATTGCTATTGCCCCTCCGACTTGAGGATATGGTCGCTAGCATTGGACGGCGCGTGGAGTTCACGCGCCTTACCCTGCGAGACGTGCAGGGCATAATTGGTGGGCAGAATGTTTATATTCGGGGGCAGCAAAGAATTATGATGGTACAGGTCGTTACCCCGACGCAGTCCGGTTTTCATGAACAACGCTTCCAATGGAGGCCCACCGATACGCAGCGGTATGACCTGCTTGACCCGCGGACGGAGGGCTGCGGAGGGCTGGCGGAGAGGGCGGGATTTGAACCCGCGATGGGTTGCCCCATACCGCATTTCCAGTGCGGCGCCCTCGGCCACTAGGCGACCTCTCCGGGGGCACAGGATGGGCAGCGCGTGGGCTGCCGGGCATCGTCCGAGTGAGCGGGATGGCGGAGAGGGTGGGATTCGAACCCACGGTGC
>JANNJI010000707.1:0-2053 GCA_031405795.1 Gammaproteobacteria bacterium | reverse complement strand
CGCATGATCATTCAAGGCCGCCGTCGCCGCATGCAAAGCAAGACTATTGACATTAAACGGTTGCCGCACACGATTGAGCACGTCAGCGATTTGTGCGTTTGCCAACGAGTAACCTACACGCAAGCCTGCCAAACCATAGGCCTTGGAAAAGGTACGCGTCACGATTAAATTCGCGAAGCGTGACAAATACTGCATACCGTCCGGATAACCTCTGGCATTCATCGCGGGATGGCGGGCATATTCAAAATAAGCCTCATCCAGCACGACGATCACATGGGCGGGCACCGCCGCTAAGAAACGTGCTAAGGCATCGCCATCGAACCAGGTGCCGGTGGGATTATTCGGATTGGCGATAAAAATCACACGTGTGCGTGGCGTTATTGCTTTAGTAATGGCGGGTAGATCATGTGCGTAGTTTTTTGCGGGGACGATAACCGCCTTGCCACCCACTGCCTGCGTAACTATCGGATACACGGCAAAGGCGTGTTGTGAAAAAATGACTTCATCACCGGGTTGTACAAAGCCACGTGCGACAAATTCAAGAATATCATTCGAACCATTACCCAAGGTAATTTGATTCATCTGCACCGCAAATTTCTTTGCCAATGCCGCTTTCAGAATAAAGCCATTCCCATCGGGATAACGCGCCAGATCATGCAGCTGTTCTTGCACCGCAGCTAACGCGAACGGGCTGGGTCCGAAGGGGTTTTCATTGGAGGCGAGTTTAATGACCTCTTTGATTCCTAATTCACGCTGCAACTCTTCAATCGGTTTACCCGGCTGATAGGCTTGCAAATGGCGCACACCCGGTACCGCCAGTTCGCAAAAATCAATTGCAGGAGGATTCATGAGAATTTACAACACGGCCTTGGGATACGAACCCAGCACCTTGACCAGACTGGCGGCCTTGTTCAACTCAAGCAAGGCCTTGGCAACATTGGCATCTTCCGCATGGCCATCGACATCCACGAAAAAAACATAATCCCACATGGCGCGGCGTGATGGCCGTGATTCAATGCGCGTCATCGAGATGGCGTTAGCCGCAAAGGGTTCGAGCATCGCGTGTAATGCGCCGGGTTTGTTGTGCGTCGAGATCAACAACGAGGTTTTATCTGCGCCACTTTTGGGTGTTGCCCGTTTACCAATCACCAGGAAGCGGGTGGTATTATCGGGTTCATCTTCGATATTGCTTTCCAACATGCCCAGCCCATAAATTTCTGCGGCGGCCTCACCGGCAATGGCGGCGGCATGATTTTCTTTTGCGGCAAGACGGGCTGCTTCGGCGTTGCTGCTGACTTCAATCTGTTCCACATTCTGTAAATGCGTATCCAACCATTCGCGGCATTGCGCCAGGGATTGCCGATGCGAATAAATACGCCGGACATCCGCCAGCACCTTGGCTTTGCTTAACAAATGATGATGAATGCGCAGTTCGACCTCACCACAAATGCACAAGGGTGAATTCATGAATTGGTCCAGCGTGTGATTGATCACACCCTCCGTGGAATTTTCGACCGGCACTACACCGTATGACACACTACCCGACTCCACCTCACGAAACACCTCTTTAATAGTCGCCAAGGGCATGGTCGTGACCGAATGGCCGAAATGTTTTAACGCTGCGGCTTGGGTAAACGTACCTTCCGGACCCAAAAACGCAATCGTCATCACTTGTTCCAGTGCCAGACACGCCGACATGATCTCGCGAAACAGCCGGGTGATTTCTTCGTCGCTCAGCGGTCCTTTATTGCGCGCCTTGACGTTGCGCAACACCTCGGCCTCGCGTTCGGCACGATAAAAATTGGTATCGTTTGAATTCTGTTTGGCTTGCGCCACGTGTTGGGCAATGCGGGCACGCTCGGTGATTAACAACTGGATCTGTTCGTCCAACTTGTCAATGCGGGCTCGCAGGGTTTTGAGATCATCACTCATGGATTAAATAGCGCGTACGGCCAGCACACCTGTGATTTGTTTACGAGGCCGGCCGGCTGACCGCGCCGATGCCCGGCAAGGTGTTGTCGTTCGCGGTCAGCCAGGGCGACAAGGTGAAGAA
>JANNJI010000706.1:0-5282 GCA_031405795.1 Gammaproteobacteria bacterium | reverse complement strand
CTCGACGTCGATCGAATCGGTATCGCCAAACAGGTTATGCATATCGCCAAGAATTTCTTGATAAGCACCAATCAGGAACATGCCCAGTAGATACGGTTCATTGGCTGTGATTGGGTGCAACGGCAAACTGCTCTCCACGCCTTCGCTATCGACATAGAAATCGATACGGCCATCTGAATCGCAGGTGATGTCTTCGATCACGCCGCGACGGGTCGGCGCCTCATCTAACCGATGCAATGGAATAATGGGAAAGATCTGATCAATTGCCCATACGTCGGGCATCGACTGGAACAGGGAAAAATTACAAAAATATTTGTCCGACAATTTTTCGTGCAACTCATCAAGGATCTCGCGGTGTTGTTTGGCATTGGGCTGCAATCGTTCCTGAATCCCCCAACACGCGGCGTAGTAGATTTCTTCGGCGTAAGCGCGTTGCGCCAGCGACAGCCGGTCATGGACATACATCTCCTGCGCCTCTGACAAATAGTGATGGATGTCGTGATAGATTTCGATTAAGGAACGTGCGGCGTTACTGGTGTCCAGTTGTAATAAAGTTTGATAGCTGTACCACATATCGTTCAAAATCAACGGTGCCTGTTGTTCCGGTGCGGACAAGGACGTGGGATTGGGTACTTGGCCGGTGTCGGTCACGTTGGTGATCAACATCGCATGATGCGCAGTCAAGGCACGGCCAGACTCGCTGATAATATCCGGGTGCGGCAACTTGTTCTCTTCACAAATTTCCCATAGCGCATGCACCACGTTGTTGGCGTATTCCTCAACGCTGTAATTCATCGAGCAGAAGCTGCGTGAGCGGGTGCCTTCGTAATCAATACCCAAACCACCGCCGACGTCAACGCAATGTATCGGCGCACCGAGACGATGTAACTCGGCAAAATAGCGTGCGCATTCGCGCATGCCGCGTTGGATATCGCGAATATTGGGGATCTGCGACCCCAGATGAAAATGCACCATCTGTAGGCTGGCCAGCATATTTTCCTGCCGCAGCCGTTCCACCGCCGTCAGCAATTGCGCCGCACTCAAACCGAATTTGGATTTTTCACCACCGGTGTTTTGCCATTTGCCCGCACCGATCGAGGCCAGCTTCACGCGCATGCCGATCAGCGGTTCAATGTTGAGTTTGCGGCTTTCCTCGATGACCAGTTCCAGTTCCGAGGGTTTTTCCACCACAATAAACACCTGATGACCCATGGCCTTGCCGATTAAGGCGAGGCGGATGTATTCGCGATCCTTATAGCCGTTACAGACGATCACGCCGCCTTGCTGGTCCATCAAGGCCATTACCACCATTAATTCTGGCTTGCTGCCTGCCTCCAGACCAACCCGGCCACGGCCATGGGCAAAGATCTGTTCGACCACGCTGCGTTGTTGATTGACCTTGATCGGATAAACAACCTGGTAGCGGCCTTGGTAGTTTTCATTTTGGGTCGCCTTGGCAAAGGCGTCATACAAGGTATCGACCCGGTCATGGAGAATATCGGTAAAGCGCACCAGGATCGGATAGGTCATCTCGGTGCGGCAGATGTCCTGCGCTAATTGATACAGATCGATCTGCGCGGTTGAGGCCTCGCGACGCGGATGCACGACCAAGTGGCCCTGAGTGTTGATATCAAAATAGCCGCCACCCCAATGGGCCACGTTGTAAGTACGGCGTGCGTCTTGGATAGTCCAGTTCGTCATGGTGTTTTTACTTGCAGGTTGGTTGTCATTAAAGCGAAAATATCACGGATTGTTGCCAATGCGTATAGAATATCACACCCTATCTCATTAAGGAGTTGACATGGCGTTAGATGACAGTTGGTTTACCGAGGCTTATGCCCAAGGCGGCTCGGCCTTTTCCTTGAAAATCAAAGCCAAGGTCCACGAGGAACAAACACCCTTTCAAAAAATTGCGATCTATGACACCACTGATTACGGTTATTTGATGGTGATCGACGGCTGCACCATGGTCAGTACGCGTGACAACTTTTTTTACCATGAAATGATGAGCCACCCGGTGCTGTTTACCCACAACAAACCGGAGCAGGTGCTGATTATTGGTGGTGGCGATTGCGGTACCTTGCTGGAGGTACTGAAACATCCCGTGGTACAACGCGCCCAGCAAGTGGATATCGACGAACGTGTCACACGCCTGTCGGAAAAATACTTTCCGGAATTGTGCGCCGCCAACCGCGACCCGCGCGCTGAATTGCATTTCGCCGATGGCATCCAGTGGCTCAAAGACGCTAAGCCTGGCACGTATGACGTGATCATCGTCGACAGCACCGATCCGGTGGGGCCAGCCGAGGGTTTATTTAACGAGGAGTTCTTTCGTACCTGTCATCGCGCCCTGCGCGACGGGGGTCTTCTGGTGCAACAAAGCGAATCACCGCTGTATCACGTTGAGCTGATCAAGATGATGCACAGCACCATGCGTAATGCCGGTTTTTCCAATACCCACACCTATGACTTCCCGCAACCGATCTATCCTTCTGGCTGGTGGAGCGCCACCATGGCCGCCAAAGGTCGCGACCTCGGACGCTTCCGCCAGGCCGACGCCGATAGTAAAAAATTTGCCACGCGTTATTACAGCCATGCCAAACATCTTGCGGTCGTTGATGGAGTCGCTTTTTTGAAAGCGGCGTTGCGGTGAGCCTCTGCACTGTTCGGATGAATGTCATCCCTAAGGTAGTGAGGGATATTAAAATTTCGCGCCTCGCCGTCAAATGACACGTAATAATGGTACGTTAGGAAACATTGGTTATTTCCAATGATTTTAAATTTCTCCTGAGGCCATAGATTGAAGAGTACAACAATCAAATATGCCTTATACATCGTAATTCTTGCCGTGGCAGGCGTACCGATCTATCACTTCGGCGGACGTTGGTGGGCACAACGACAAGTCAATCAACTCGTCTTCAAAGAATTGTCCAAAGAGCAATTCTCTTCCCTTCCTGCTGAGTGGCAACAAAAAATGATCGAGGAAGTGTTCGTGAGTGCCGCCTGCGGCAAAGATGAAAAGCTCACGATGTCTTTCCTACGCGCGGGATATTCGCCGAATTCACAGAATAAAAAAGGTCTTACTCCGCTGCATTGTGCGGCGGGCAAAGGGACCCTGGGCCTTTCCATGGAGTTGGTTGCCGCCGGGGCCGATATCAAGGCACGTACCACTGAGGATGCATTTATGCCCTTGCATTATGCCGCATTACATCATCAGTGGGATATAGTTCGGTATTTTGTGAAGGAGGGTGTCTCCATCAATGAACCCAGCAAGCACGGCACCCCAATGTTGATTGCTGCGAATAGTGAGACAGTCATGCGAATTGCGCACCAACTAAAGCCGAACCACAAGAATCAGAAGGAGCCACTGGCTACATCCATCGGCATACTCACTTCGCTTGGCGCGACACTGGATACTAAAACTCTCGATGGCAACACATTGATGCATTTCGCGGCAAAAGAACAAGACACCATGGTAATGGATACTCTCGCGATGAAACATGGTTTGACCGCTAACGTGAGAAATCTACACGGAGAAACCCCGCTAATGTTTGCGTTTCGCGACAGGCCATGGGCCCCAACAAATGGCGCAGGCAGCCATGTCGCCACCGTTGATTGGTTGGTGAAACATGGCGTGGATATCAATGCACGTGACGAAAATGGGTGGTCTATTGCGCTGAGCGCAGTGACCGTGCCTGATTTTTTGGCGCTGCTGATGCCGGGCCTTGATCTCAATGTCGCAGACAATAAGGGGGAGTCTATCTGGTCTGCACGTGGTTGGAACTCTCTTCCGTTTGCCATGAGACAGACCACGATCGAGGTACCGTTGATGCTGAACGGCCAGCCGGGAAGAGGGCCATTGCATGTAGCCGTCAAGGAAGCAATGCTGAGTGATACAAAGTATTTTCTGCAACGTGGTGTGAATCCTAATCAAGTCGACCAGGACGGCTTGACTCCGTTGCATGAGGTCGTGCGATGGACAGGCGGTTCGGGCGATCATCGCATCAATCGAACACTTATTGTAAAAGCCCTGCTCAACGCTGGAGCGGATGTCAATGCGCGCACTACGCAAGGGTTGACGCCATTGATGCTGGCCAATGCCCAACCGGCAGAGATCATACAAATTTTGGTGGATCACAAGGCCAACGTGAATGCGACAGTCATGGAAAACGGCAAGCAGGTATCGGTCATGGATTACTTTCTGCGCAAGGCGAATTCAAACGGCCTGGAAGTGCTCCTGAAGGCTGGCACAAAAAAACAAATCCACAAAACATCAGGTAGAACCAACTAACATTCAAAACAATAATCAATAAGGTCAATATGATAAAAAAAATCATCATTGTGATAACCGTCCTAACTGCCATCGGCTTTTTTTCATATCCGTATATTCAGCATCAGTGGGCCATTTACCAGTTGCAGGAAAAAGGCATCTTTTTAAAAACTGCGATGGGTGGCGATGCTGAAACAGTTCGAAAATTGGAGGAGCAGAATTTTGCCAGTGCTGCCTGCAGCCCGAACCCTGAGGTGTTGCCGTTGCTGTTGAAAACCCGGTTCAACGTCAATTCAAAACGCGAAGATGGCATGACGGCATTGCATTGTGCCGCCGCTGACGGAAAGCTTCAGGAAGTGGGCTTCCTGCTGGATTACGGTGCAAATATTTCTGCACGCAGCAATGGAACCAGCAATGGCTTGAAGCTCGCGCCGATTCACCTGGCCGCCGCATGGCATCACATCGACGTAGTCGAATTATTGAAAAGCCGTGGTGCCAATATCAATGAGCCGAGTGAAGTGGGATCACCATTAATGATCGCACTTACCGTTCTCCGCAGAGAGAGATTTTCACCGCGCGATAGTTTTTTACACAGAGAAACTGACCTGCTTGCCATATACCAGGCATTCCAACGTATGGGGGGCAACCTTGACGTGGCCGATGAGGAAGGAAACACGCTTTTACATATGGCGATGTTCTCCCATCAACGCCCATTGCTTGAAGCGATGCTGGCAAGCGGCAAATTTAATCCATATCATTACCGGATCAGCTTTTAAGCCGGCAGAACGTAACATGCATAATAAAATTGAATTCAAAAGTTTTATTATCTGAAGTTTTACACAGGAATAGGGAGAAATTTGATACTTAAAATTAACGCCATTATTACATTTGTTGTTTTGTTTTTTATACAGCCACATGGCAATAAATATCCCCACGAGTCCCAAAGCAACCGGCGCCGAGCGCCACATGATTCGCGGCAACGGTGGGGCCCGCCTGTTCGAGTTCGACCCTG
>JANNJI010000705.1:0-5183 GCA_031405795.1 Gammaproteobacteria bacterium | reverse complement strand
CCCCGCGTGAACGTCCAGGAAACATCCTTTTTCGGATCCACGGTCCACCTCGTCGACGGGGTCATCACCAACCATGGCTCGACCCTCGCGCAGCTCGGCAAGGGCGTGCTCGGCCGGCTCAAGTCGATGGCCGAGAGCATCGAGCCCGGCGTGCGCGTGCTCGACTGGCTGCCCCCCGGTTCGCGGTAGAATGGCAACCTGTCTAACAACCAATAGGTTTACCCGTATGGATCCCGAAGAAATCAAACGCCTGATAGAGGCTGGTCTGCCTGATTGTGAGGCAATGGTCAAAGGTGACGGCAGTCATTTTGACGCCATCATCGTAGGCGAGGTGTTTGCTGGTAAATCCCTGGTCAAACAGCAGCAGTTGGTCTATGCCACGGTCAATGACCGCATTCGCAGCGGTGAATTGCATGCGCTATCAATAAAGACCTATACACCAGCGGAGTGGGAAACAGCACGCAAGTTGCGTGTGTCCTAATTCGGTATTGACGATTAAACATTAAATTTACCAAGTAGGTAGTTGCGACATGGATCGATTGATCATAACCGGCGGTAATCCTTTGCAAGGTGAAATCCGCATTTCCGGTTCCAAGAACGCGGCATTACCGATCATTGCCGCAACACTCCTGGCAACGAAGCCGGTGACCATCAGCAATATTCCGCATTTAAAAGATGTGACTACGACCATGGAGTTACTGGGACGCATGGGTGTGGAGATCATCATGGGCGAGAAAATGACGGTGCAGGTGAACAGTTCCACCATTAAAAGTTTTGTTGCGCCGTATGAATTAGTGAAAACCATGCGGGCCTCGATCCTGGTGTTGGGACCGCTGATTGCGCGTTTTGGTCACGCTGACGTGTCCTTGCCCGGTGGTTGTGCGATCGGCTCACGCCCGGTGAACCTGCATATCCATGGTTTGCAACAGATGGGCGCGGATATCACCGTGGAAAACGGTTACATCAAGGCAAGTGCCAAACGGCTGCATGGCGCCAAGCTGGTGATGGATATGGTCACGGTCACCGGCACAGAAAATTTGATGATGGCGGCGACCTTGGCCAAAGGCACCACGATCATCGAAAATGCCGCGCGTGAACCGGAGGTCGTTGATTTGGCCAATTGTTTAAATGCAATGGGTGCCAGGGTCTATCACGCCGGTAGCGATACCATCACCATTGAAGGTGTTGATGAGTTGTATGGGGCACAATACAGTGTGGTGCCGGATCGGATTGAAACCGGTACTTATCTGGTTGCCGCCGCCATGACCCAAGGCAAAGTAAAACTTAAAGATACCAAGCCGGAACACCTCGACGCGGTGATTGCCAAGTTGCAAGAGGCCGGTGCGCAGATTGAGATTGGAGCTGATTGGATATCACTGGATATGCAAGGCAAGCGGCCGCAGGCGGTGGATATTCGCACCTCACCTTACCCGGCGTTTCCCACCGACATGCAGGCACAATTTTGCGCGTTGAACTCGATTGCACAGGGCAGTGGCGCAATTACCGAGACGGTATTTGAAAATCGCTTCATGCATGTGTATGAAATGCAGCGCATGGGCGCGGATTTGAGTTTAAAAGGTAACACGGTATTCAGTCGCGGCGTTGCCGAATTAACCGGTGCACCGGTCATGGCCACGGATCTGCGAGCCTCGGCCGGTTTGGTGCTGGCGGGTTTGGTGGCCAAGGGCGATACGCTGGTGGATCGTATTTATCATATTGATCGCGGCTACGAATGTATTGAAGAAAAATTACATCAACTCGGCGCGACGATTCGCCGCGTGGCCGTATAGAAGCTGATCAGCGATGACAAACACCTTAACTATTGCATTGTCCAAGGGGCGGATCTTTGATGAGACGCTGCCATTGTTGGCGCGTGCCGGTATTGTGCCCTTGGATGATCCCAATAAAAGTCGCAAATTGATCTTATCGACCAATGCTGAGGATGTGAAGCTGGTGATCATTCGTGCCGCCGATGTACCGACCTATGTGCAATACGGTGCAGCGGACATGGGTGTTGCAGGCAAGGACGTGTTGTTGGAACATGGCGGTGAAGGACTGTATGAACCGCTGGATTTAAAGATCGCCCAATGCCGCCTGATGGTGGCCGCACCCCAACAACGCACGGTGAAGACCGGCCGGTTACGCGTGGCAACCAAATATTTGAATATCACCCGTCATTATTTTGCCCAGCAGGGTAAACAGGTGGAGTTGATTAAACTATACGGCTCCATGGAGTTGGCCCCGTTGGTGGGGTTGGCAGATTACATTGTTGACTTGGTCGATACCGGCAACACGCTTAAAGCTAACGGTTTGGAAGCCATCGAACATATCGCGGACATCAGCTCACGTTTAGTGATCAATAAGGCGTCGATGAAAATGAAACACGCTCGCATCACAGCGTTGGTTAACAAACTGGCTGTCGCGGTTGAAGGCAGATAAAGCAATAGGATACTCTGCGGTGCGGTTTTGTTTTCGAATACACGGACATGTCACACGTCCAATATAATTTTGGTTAACTGTTTTTAGGTTATTGACAATGAGTATCAACATCACGCGACTGACAAGCAGTACCCCCGATTTCTGGCCACAGCTGGAAAAACTTCTGGCGTGGGAGAGTGTGGCCGATGCCAAGGTGACACAAACCGTGCGCGACATCATCAGCCAGGTGCGCACGCGCGGTGATGCCGCTGTGGTGGATTATACCCGCCAATTTGATCGGGTCAGCGCCACGAGTATGGCTGAGTTGCACATCAATCCAAATCGTCTGGAACAGGCCTTGGCAAACATCCCTTCTGCAACACGCGATGCCTTGCAAACTGCTGCACAACGCGTTCGACGTTATCACGAGCATCAAACGTTACAGAGTTGGTCGTATCAAGAAGCGGATGGCACGTTGCTGGGTCAGCAGGTAACGGCATTGGATCGGGTGGGTGTTTATGTCCCCGGTGGTAAGGCCGCGTATCCCTCGTCGGTGCTGATGAATGTCATTCCGGCGAAAGTGGCGGGCGTGCAGGAAATCATCATGGTGGTGCCCACCCCCGATGGTATTGTGAATGAAATGGTGCTGGCCGCAGCGCAGATCGCGGGTGTTGATAGTGTACTGACCATCGGCGGTGCGCAGGCTATCGCTGCTCTGGCGTATGGCACACAAAGTATACCGAAGGTCGATAAGATTGTCGGGCCGGGCAATATTTATGTGGCCGCGGCCAAGGCAATGGTGTTTGGTCAGGTTGGTATTGACATGATCGCCGGGCCATCGGAGATCCTGGTGGTGTGCGATGGCCAGACGGATCCGGATTGGATTGCGATGGATTTATTTTCCCAGGCGGAACACGATGAAGATGCACAATCAATCTTAGTATGCCCCGATCCTGCTTATCTGGACAAGGTTACTGTGAGCATTAATAAATTATTACCCTCCATGCCGCGCGCCGAGATTATCCGCAGTTCTTTAACGCGGCGCGGCGCGATGATCGCGGTGCGCGATCTGGAGGAGGCGGTGCACGTGGCGAATTACATCGCACCGGAACATTTGGAATTATCGGTGGCTGACCCACAGGCGTTGGGTAAACAGATTCGTCATGCCGGGGCGATCTTCATGGGGCGTTACACCGCCGAGGCCTTGGGTGATTACTGTGCCGGGCCGAACCATGTGTTGCCGACCTCGCGTACTGCACGTTTCTTCTCGCCGCTGGGTGTTTATGACTTTCAAAAACGCTCCAGTCTGATCATGTGTTCTGCCGATGGCGCATCCGAGTTAGGCAAGACCGCGGCTACGCTCGCCCACGGCGAAGGCTTCACCGCGCATGCGCGATCTGCTGAATACCGGATAAAGAAATAAATATCTCGGTGTTGCATGGGTTACTGTTAACCAATCTACACCCGGCTGAAAACAATGACGAATAACCCAACCAGCAATAACACCCCTGAACATTGGATTCGTCCCGCGATCCGTGCCTTGTCGGTGTATCACGTGCCGGATGCCGCAGGCTTGGTCAAACTCGATGCGATGGAGAATCCTAATCACTGGCCTGCGCCGATGCGTGAACAATGGCTGAGTGTGTTGCGTGATGTGGAAATAAATCGTTATCCGGACCCGGCTGCATCACTGCTAAAGCAAACGCTGCGTGATGTGATGGTGGTTCCCTCGGGCAGTGACATCATTTTAGGGAATGGCTCGGATGAATTGATCCAGATGATCATGATGGCGATAGCGGCGCCGGGCCGGGTAGTGTTGGCACCAACCCCCAGTTTTGTAATGTATCAAATGATTTCTGCATGCGTCGACATGCGATTTGTCGGCGTGCCCTTGAATGCCGATTTTACTTTACCGCGTGCGGCAATGTTGACGGCAATCCAGCAGCAGCAACCGGCGGTGATCTTTCTGGCGTACCCGAATAACCCCAGCGGAAATTTGTGGGATGTTGATACGCTGCACACAATTATCCAGGCCGCCCCCGGTGTGGTGGTGTTGGATGAGGCCTATCATGCCTTTGCCGCCAGCAGTTTTATGGATCAATTACCGCG
This sequence comes from Gammaproteobacteria bacterium, assembly GCA_031405795.1. GTDB lineage: Bacteria > Pseudomonadota > Gammaproteobacteria > UBA6429 > Thiohalophilaceae > JACQBC01. The sequence continues at coordinate 656 of JANNJI010000705.1, read as the reverse complement.
TTATAACAATTTATTGGTAATGCGCACAGTATCAAAGATGGGATTGGCGGGATTACGTTTGGGGTTACTCGCTGGCGCATCCGCCTGGTTGAATGAATTCGATAAGATACGTTTGCCCTACAACATCAATGTCTTGACCCAGGCCAGTGCGCGGTTTGCCTTGCAGCATATATCGGTGTTAAACGAGCAAACGCAGCGTATTTGTCAGGATCGCACCGCCTTGCTCACGGCGTTGCAATCATTGCCAGGGCTGCAGGTATTTCCCTCACAGGCAAATTTCATCTTGTTTCGCACCCCGGCTGGGCGGGCGCAAGTTATTTTCGAAGGCTTGAGATCGAACAAGGTGTTAATCAAAAACCTCAGTGGTACCGGCGGTCTGCTGCGTGATTGTCTGCGGGTTACCGTGGGTACCGCGCAAGAGAATGAGGTATTTTTAGAGGCCCTGCGCAGCGCGCTAAAAAATAACGCAGTGTTGTAGCGTAAAGAAAGTATAAATTAAATCGCTGTGTTTAGCGGTGACGACGTATATTCGCTTCTTGTTGTGGCCGTTCACTGACCTTGGTTTTTTTCTCCAGGGTTTTTCCCTCGCGTAGCACGGTCACCGTAATGTCGCTACCGGGTTTTTGCCGACTGATGTGTGCCAGGGTATCGCGAAA
>JANNJI010000704.1:0-5973 GCA_031405795.1 Gammaproteobacteria bacterium | reverse complement strand
CCGGCACAACAAGCCATGGCGCAGGCGATTGCGGAGGCATTGCAGGTTAAAGAAGATCTGCTGGTGGAGGCGGGCACCGGCACCGGTAAAACCCTCGCCTATTTAATTCCTGCGATTCAGTCAGGTTTGAAAGTGATCATTTCTACCGGTACCAAAAATTTACAAGATCAACTGTTACACCACGATGTGCCGTTGTTGCGTAAAGCCCTGAATGTACCGGTCACCATCGCCGTATTAAAAGGCCGGGCGAACTATTTTTGTTTGCATCGTTTTGAACTGGCACGTCAGGAAATGCAATTTGATGCCAAAGTCATCGCGGTATTTAATTCATTAAAAACATGGTCAGCAAAAACCCGCTCGGGCGATATAGCGGAATATTCCGCGTTACCGGAAAATGATCCGTTTTGGAGTCAGGTGACCTCGAATGTGGATAACTGCCTTGGCCAGGAATGCAAACACTATGAATCCTGTTTCCTGGTGAATGCGCGACGCGAGGCCTTGGCGGCGGATATTGTGATCGTCAATCACTATTTGTTATTGGCCGACATGGCGTTGCAAGAATCCGGTTTCGGTGAATTATTGCCGACGGCTGATGCCTATATTATTGATGAGGCGCATCAATTACCGGACATTGCCTCACAATATTTTGGCCAGGCGATCAGTACGGCACAATTTGTTGAGCTGGCGAATGATGCCACACAGTTTTACCATGCCGAGATCAATGAAAATAATGAGCTGCGTACGGTCTGCACGGCGGTGACGGCTGCATGCCAGCAGGTACGTAACATGTTCGGCAATGAATTGCACCGTGCCGCATGGGCAAGCGTCAAAGAGGATAAAAAAATACTGACGTCGTTGCAAGAGCTGGGCAATACCGTGGCGATACTGCAACAACATCTGGTTAGCCTGGCGCCACGCAGCCGTTCGTTAGAAAATTGTCATGAACGCTGTGAACTGCTGCGCTCACGTTTGCAAAAGGTCATTGAACCGGCGGAAGCAGGGTATGTCCATTGGCTGGAAGTGCATCGCCGCTCGGTGTCATTACACATGACACCACTGGATGTGGCCGGTCCCTTTCAGGAACATAAGGCACGTAAAAACGGTGTCTGGATATTCACTTCCGCGACACTTACCGTGGCAAAACAATTTCAGTATTTTACTGCGCGACTGGGTTTGCATAGCGCGCGCTGTTTGCGTTGGGATAGCCCGTTTGATTATCAACAGCAGATGTTGATGTTTTTACCCAAGACCCTGCCGGAACCCAATACGCCTGCTTATTTACCCGCGCTGTTACATCTGGCAAAACAGATATTGCGACACAGCCAAGGCCGTGCCTTTTTGTTGTTTACCAGTCATCGTGCATTAAAAGAAGCCGCCATGGCATTACGCGGAGAATTGCCGTATCCCTTATTGGTTCAAGGTGACGCGGCACGTGATACTTTATTAGAGCGATTTCGTACCACCGCCAATTCGGTGTTACTGGGTACCAGCAGTTTTTGGGAAGGGGTGGACGTGCGGGGTGAAGCATTATCGTGTGTGATCATCGACAAGTTACCGTTTGCGCCACCGGACGATCCGGTATTGGTGGCAAGGATGGATGAAATGCGTCAAAAAGGACAAAACGCCTTTATCGAATATCAATTACCGACAGCCGTGATCACCCTCACGCAAGGTGCGGGACGTTTAATTCGTGATTTTGATGATCGCGGTGTACTGGTTATTTGTGATCCACGCTTGTTGACAAAACCCTATGGCAAAACTTTTTTAAAAAGCCTGCCGAGCGCACGTATCACTCATGACATGAATGACGTGGCCACTTTCTTCGCGGTGGATACCGCATTGGCAGGTGTTGGCGTATGAAACTATTGGCGATTGATACTGCCACGGAGATGTGTTCCGTGGCCTTGCTGATCGACAATCAGATCCTCAGCCGTGAGGCGATCGCGCCACGCAGCCATACGGAATTGATCTTACCGATGATCGATGCATTGCTCCAGCAAGCGGATTGCCGGTTAACCTCGCTGGATGTCATTGTGTTTGATCGCGGACCGGGTGCGTTTACCGGGCTGCGCATCGGTACAGCAATTGCGCAGGGCCTGGCAATGGGCGCAGGTTTACCGGTGATCGCCGTATCGAGTCTGGCGACATTGGCGCAGGGCGCATTGACGCTGAATCAAGCCTCGCAGGTATTGGCGTGTATTGACGCACGCAAGGCAGAGGTATATTGGGCAACGTACTGTTTAGTGAATAATGTGATGCAAGCAGTGAGTCCGGAATCGGTGGGAAATGCCGCCACGGTTCACACACCGGGGGAGGGCGTATGGTATGGTATCGGCAGTGGTTTTGCTGCATACCCTATGGAACTAACGCAAAACCCCAAAGTCCGATTACAGGACTATTCGGCACAGCGTTATCCGCTGGCAAGCGACATGCTTCCATTGGCACTGAAGGAATGGCAATTAGGCAACCTGCTTGCCCCCGAAGACGCCGCACCGGTTTATATCCGCAACGATGTGGCCGTGCGACCCGGACAAACAGCAGGCGTCAACAAGGAAACAAAACGATGAAGCTATTAAAAATTGCAGTAATGATAGTTGGTTTGAGCTACGGGCAGATCACCTTGGCGGACTCGCCGCTGGTGTATAGCAAACAAGTGCCGGGAAATTTTGATAAGACTTATAAAAATGTGTTCACCGCACTGGAAGATAATGGCTATTACATTATATTTGAACCGAATATCGGTAAGAACCTTGCCTATTTTAAAGATCGCTGGGGCAAGGAATACAACAAAAACAAATTAGAAGCCATTCGTGGCATGGTATTTTGCAGCGCTTCTCACGCCAATGAAATCAGCAATTTGGATCCATTGTTACTGGCTTTGTGTCCGCTACACATAACCTTGACGCATAAAGAAGGCAACACCCAGATTTTATTTGTACGCCCAAGCCTGATTGCCAGCGGCAGTCCAGCTGAAAAGGTTGCGGTTGAGTTGGAACAGGATGTCATTCGTACGATTGAATCGGCGGTAAAAGGTGCGGTGGTTGCCCCCATCGCTACCCCGACCCCCATCCCAGAGAAATCACCGCAATAATTTTTGCAGAATCCTTTCGTAAATTGCTGACAGGGTATTGAGTTCATCGACACCAACATGTTCGTCGATCTTATGAATACTGGCGTTGATCGGTCCCAACTCCACCACTTGTGCACCGGTGGGTGCAATAAAGCGCCCATCGGAGGTGCCACCGCTGGTCGAGAGCGTGGTGGGGTAGTGACATATCTCTTGAATCGACGCCGATGCCGCAGCGACAAGTTCCCCCACTGCCGTGAGAAACGCCTGGCCGGATAAATTCCAGTTCAGGGTGTAGCGCAATTGATGTTGTTTGAGTATGTGCTCCACACGATCCCGCAGTTGTTGATCGGTGACGGCGGTTGAAAAGCGAAAATTAAAATGCACTTCCAAATCACCGGGGATGACATTGGTGGCACCGGTGCCCGCGTGGATATTACTGATTTGAAAAGTAGTCGGTGGAAAATGTTCATTACCGGTATCCCAGATTTCTGCGGTTAATACCGACAATGCGGGTGCGAAGGCATGAATCGGATTGAGCGCCAGATGCGGATAAGCTACATGACCTTGGGTGCCATGGACAATTAAATGTCCACTGATGGAACCGCGTCGGCCATTTTTGATCGTGTCCGCCACTTTATGCTGGCTGGAGGGTTCGCCGATCAGACACCAATCGATCTTTTCCTGGCGTTGCTGCAAGGTCTCAACAACCTTGACCGTACCATTGATCGACGGGCCTTCTTCGTCGCTGGTAATCAAAAAGCCGATGCTGCCTTTGAATTTTTTATTTGCGGCAATAAACCGTTGCGTAGCGGTGATCATCGCCGCAATCGAACCTTTCATGTCTGCTGCGCCGCGACCAAATAATTGTTGATCGCGGATCACCGGCACAAACGGCGGTGAGGTCCATTGTGATTCGGGACCGGTGGGCACCACATCGGTATGGCCGGCAAACACCAACAATGGCGCAGTGGTACCTAAGCGTGCCCAGAGATTATCGACATCCGCAAAACGCAGGTGTTCAATATGAAATCCCAGTTGTTGCAAGTGTTGTGCAATCAGCTGCTGACACCCCGAATCGTGAGGTGTGACAGACGGCTTGGCAATCAAGGTCTTTGCCAGACTGATGGTTGTGGAGTCTTGCATGATTAATTTATCCGGCGTGTGAGGGCTGATCGATAACAGCAGTATGCCTCAGTATCATCAGATATCACGCAGCAGTTCATTGATGCCGACCTTGCTCCGCGTTTTTTCATCGACCTGTTTGACGATCACCGCGCAATACAAACTGTATTTGCCATCGCTGGACGGCAGGTTACCGGAGACGACCACTGAGCCTGCCGGGACACGACCATAGAGTATTTCACCGGTTGCGCGATTATAAATGCGGGTACTTTGGCCGATAAATACGCCCATTGAAATCACCGAACCTTCTTCGACAATCACGCCTTCCACCACTTCGGAACGTGCGCCAATAAAACAATTATCTTCAATAATGGTGGGGCCAGCCTGGATCGGTTCCAGCACGCCACCGATGCCGACGCCGCCGGAGAGATGCACATTTTTACCGATTTGTGCGCAGGAACCGACGGTGGACCAGGTATCGACCATGGTGCCGCTGTCGACATACGCACCGATATTGACATATGACGGCATCAGTACCACGCCCGGCGATATATAGGCGCCACGTCGCACTGTGGCAGGAGGCACGACTCGAACGCCGTCATTGCGAAAATCCCGTGAATTGTAATCGGCGTATTTGGCCGGGACCTTGTCAAAATAATTAGTAAAACCGCCCTTCATGAACGTATTGTCATGGATGCGAAAGGACAATAACACTGCCTTTTTCAACCATTGATGCACCACCCATTGGCCGTCTTTTTTTTCAGCGACACGCAAGGTGCCTTTATCCAGTTGCAGGATGGCTTCATCAACGGCTTCCTTGACCATGGTATCGACGCGCATGGGTGTAATCTCTGCACGGTGTTCAAAGGCGGCTTCAATAATGGATTTAATGTCTTGGCTCATTCAATTTACTCCACAGAGTACAGGTGGTTAGAGGTTTTGTAAAAATGGTGGCGGTGATTGTAACGCGGTTTGCATGCAGAGGCTATGCATGAGATGTCTGTAAAAACTGACGCAGTCGCCGTGCCGCCGTTACACACTGTTCCAAGTCAGCGACCAGGGCCATGCGAATGTGCGAGGCGCCGGGGTTTTGCCCGTGGGCGTCGCGTGATAGATAACTGCCGGGTAACACGGTGAGGTTTTGCGCGGCGAATAAATCGCGGGTAAAAATTTCATCTGACCCTGTTACTTGTGGCCATAAATAAAATCCCGCGTCCGGTCGGTGGATATCCATGACATCAGCCAATTCGGCCAGGACCGCCGTAAATTTTTGCCGATACAGCGTTCGATTGGTCACCACGTGTTGTTCATCCGACCAGGCAGCGATGCTCGCCCATTGATGCGGTACTGACATGGCGCAACCGTGGTACGTGCGGTAACGATAAAAACCATCGATGATCTGCGCATCACCCGCGACAAACCCCGAACGTAACCCCGGCAGATTGGAACGCTTCGACAGGCTATGCAAGACAACACAGTGTTTATATTCGTTGTTGCCCATGGTTGCAGCCGCTTGCAACAAACCTACCGGCGGCTGAGCCTCATCAAAATAGATTTCTGAGTAACATTCATCCGCAGCAACGACAAAATTGTAATGCGCCGCCAGGCTCAACACGTGCTTGAGCGTTTCCAAAGACAGTACCCGGCCGGTTGGATTACCCGGTGAGCATATATATAAGAGCTGGCAACGATTCCACATCGCAGCTGGCACGGCATCAAAATCAGGCAGTTGATGATTATCCGTCGTGGTATTCAGGAAATACGGTTGGGCACCGGCCAGC
>JANNJI010000703.1:0-6422 GCA_031405795.1 Gammaproteobacteria bacterium | reverse complement strand
GTCAAGATGTCACGTATGATGTTGAGCAAGGCCCCAAGGGCTTGCAGGCGGTCAATGTTGTACCCAGTGGATAAATGACCTGTTCTCCAACGTGAACCCCGCAGCTGCGGGGTTTTTTTTTGCCTCTGCCGCAAGTAGTTGTCAACCCCGCTGCTGGTCCCGCGTTGTATTCAACATCGCCTGGCACTGTGTGGCAGCGTATGGGCTGATGGCGCTGGTGGTCGTATAGAAGACCGCCTGGATCAACGCGGGGATCGTATTGAACAGCATCGAGACAACCGAGGTGATCGCATTGGGGGGCAGCTGGACAGCCGCGGTGATCGGATCAACAATCTTCTTGATCGCAATGGTGAACGAATTCATCAGCGGTATGACCGGCGTCAACATGGCGTTGGCCGTTAATTTGGTTTAGCTTAGGTTGCGATGATCGCCACAGAGGAGCATGTTTGGCGCGGAGTAAAACGGATACTGCCGGGGAACTGGATCAATTTCTGGCCTCGATAGAAAAACGCGCCTTTAAAACGGCGGTCATCGCCACCCGTAACCGGGACGACGCCCTCGACATTGTGCAAGACGCGATGATCAAGCTGGTGCGCAATTATGCGGATCGCACCACAGACGAATGGGGTGCTTTGTTTCATCGGATTTTGCAAAGTACAATTTTAGATTGGTATCGCCGCACTAAGGTGCGCAATCGTTGGCGAGTATTTCTCGGAGGCAAGGATCAACCAGGCGAGGATGAGGAAGACCCGCTGGAAAAATTGGCAGTATCGAACTTGCCAGGACCGGAAGTACAGGTTCAACACGACGTGGTGATGCAGAAATTAGATAAAGCAGTCGATAGTTTGCCGCTGCGCCAGCAACAGGTGTTTTTGTTGCGGCAATGGGAAGGGTTGGATGTGGCGCAAACCGCAGCAGCCATGGGTATTACGCAAGGCAGCGTCAAGACTCATTACTCGCGTGCAGTGCAGAGTTTACGGGAATCGTTGGAGGATCATTGGTAATGGCAAACGAAGTGGACAATAAACAGGAAGCCTTGTTGGCGAAGATCACCGCGTCGCTGGATCAGCACGTGACAGATATTGATCCAATTATCTGTCAACGTTTGGCTGTGGCGCGCAAGGCCGCCTTGCAAGAATTGCACAAGCCACGCCGGATCGTACCACCGGTGATCATGATGGCAATGGCCGCCAGTGTGATTGCCGTAGTGATTGGTGTGCTCTTGTGGCAACCCACCGCACCGGGCACAATACCCGCTCTGGACGATATCCCCATCCTCAGCGCGGGAGAAGATTTTGAGTTACTCGAAGACCTGGATTTCTATCGTTGGCTGGAGGTTGAGAAGCACACGGCCTAAGCTGTGCTCGATAGCATTCATGAGTTCATTATTTATCACAACCAATCTGATTGCCGGTGATCAACCTGCCCCGAGTCTGGAACTGCTGGAGTTTCTTGCCGACAGTGTGCAGGTGGATCAAGAACTGCTTGACCCAATTAATTTGCAGGAAATGGCGGAGGATAACAAGGCCAACGATGCCACCTCGCCAGCCAAGCTACCTGTTACACCACCAAAAAAGCAGGCGGCACCATGAAAAATAAACAGATGCTTGTCAGCAGTTTGTTGTTGGTCTTGTCGGTCACGGTGTCTGCGCAGGAGCCGACGCACTGGAATTCACTGACACCACAAGAACAGCAAGTACTCAAACCCTTTGCGGATAAATGGGAACAATTACCGGTGGAACGCCAGGAAAAATTGCGTGCCGGGGTAAAGCGCTGGCAACAGCTAACACCAGAACAACAAAAAAACATACAACAGCGCCATCAACGCTGGCAGCAGTTATCGCCGCCGCAACAACAGCAGCTGCGGGAACGGTTTGAAAAATTCCGCCAGTTACCGCCGGATGAACGCCGTGCCGTACGCGAGCGCTATAAATGGTTTCGAGATCTGCCCGCGCAAGAACGGGAGGCGATCAAACAACGCTGGCAGGAAATGACGCCGCAAGAGCGCGAACAATACCGGCAACAGCTGCAAGACCTCTCGCCCGCAGAGCGTGAGGTCATGCGCAAGAAATGGCAGGAAGCAACGCCGGAAGAGCGTCGTCAGCTGCGTGAGCGTTGGCGCAATACCTCGCCGGAAGATCGGCGCCGTGCGCGTAATCATCGCCGACAACAAAAGTAACTGTTTGACTTAGTCAGTTCCGCGCAGCTGTATTGTTGTGTTTGGTGGAGATCCGCGCAAACTTAAATAGGCCGTGGCCAACAATCCCAAACTCACTGCAAACCACAGCGTTATTAACCGGCTGATGACGGATATTGCTACTGCGGTTGGCGTATCGGCTCCCATCAGTGTCAGCAATACAATCATAGCTGCCTCTGTTGTACCCACCCCGCCGGGGAGAAACGACACGGCACCGGCCAGCAAACTTGTCGCATAAATTCCAAAGCCCAGTGCAAAGGGCAGTGTTACCCCCATCTGTGACAGCAACACGGTAAAGGCGATACCTTGCATACTCCATGCGGCAAATCCCAGTAATAAACCGGAATACAGTGGCCGTGCGGCAAGCAGTCGGCGCGCCTTGCGTAACAGGTTGCGCAGGTGGCCGAGCATACGTTGCCGACGTGAAGGCCGGAGTCGTTGCTGCCAACGACGCAATAACACATGTGTGTAAGGATGGCGCAAGAGTGGCAACACCGCCAACACCACGAGGGTGATGGTAATAACAAACAGGGTGAATCGATCAACAACCAGCATCGCCAGTAATGACAGCGAGGCAACCAGGATGACATCCAGCAGGCGCTCGGTAAAAAATGCGGCGATGCTGTGCGGGTAGGGAATGCCATGCGGTCGCAACAAGACCGAACGAATCATTTCACCGGATTTGCCCGGGGTGGTGGTTAAGGCAAAACCGGCCAAGTAATAAATAAAATGCAGGCCATGTGGCAGTGTATGACCAAAGAGGCGCAAATAATATTGCCAACGCAAGTAACGCAACAGGTAATTCGCCAATGAGCAAGCCAGCAAGGTACACCAAACCAGGGTGTTCAGTCGCGCCATAGCGGCCAGGACGGTTGTAAAACCGGTACTGATGACAATGATTAAGTACAAAACTGCGGCCAGCAGCAGTGAGGCGGCGATGGCCCGTTTATGCCGGGTACTCAATAACGGTGGTGCCGGTGTCGCAGATAGGTTGGACATAGTTCGACATTTTACGCTGAAATGGATAAAAACGCCGCTCGAAGCGGATGAAAATGGATTTTTCAGGCCAAGCCAGATGTTTAAATCAGCAATGATACGTTATAGTAAGACACATCAGTAGGTGGATAATCATCGCGAGGTTCTATGGCAACAACGGTTGAAGAATTGACAGTCAATTTTTTTGAAGAAGGTAAGCAGGTTGTTAAGGAATTAGACAAGGTTGTGCTGACCAAAGGTGCCTGGTCTACCGTGATGTTTAAATTTCAGGACTTTGATAAGAAGAAAGAGGTGTTTGGCCCAGTGAAATATTCTATTCGCCGTTTTCAGAAACGCAATGGTGAATACAAACTGCAATCCAAGTTTAACATCAGCAGCATTGATCAGGCGGAAAGTATCATTGAGGTTTTACAAAAGTGGAACAAAGAAGGCCAGCCGGAATAATTTATCCGGTTGTTTTTTGGTTTTTCTGCGCAGGCAATTTTACCTACACTGTTTCGCTGTGAATTGCATCACGATCTGTGCCCTGCCCCACAAGGGCGTCTTGGGCGGCGCTAATGCAGGCGCTATTCCCCGCAATATAAAAATGTAAGGCACGATGCTGTGTGTGGTCCCGTTGTAATTGTTGGATAAAGGCGGTAGCGCTACCCTTGGCGTCAGCAGTAATGACAATCGGGGTATAACGAAACGTCTCTAAGGCATCGGCCCATGCTCGACATTGATTTTCAAGATAGAGATCCTCGGGTTGCGCAACGACCCAGTACAGGTGAATGAACTGGGCAGTATCCAGGGTCATGGCGTGTTCGATCAAACCCTTAATGGGCGCGAAGCCATGGCCGAAGGCGAGGAAAACGATCGGGCTTGGTATTATGTCTTCGTGTAAGACGAAACGGCCTTGTGGCCCTTCGATCGTAATTGATTCATTTGGACTGGGTTTGCTGAATAAATATTTGTTGAGTGGATTACGATTATCCCGCTGTAAATGAAATTGCAGATTCATGTCATCACACGGACAACTGGCGATGTGAAATGTCTGTTCACCAATATTTGCCATACTCAGCTTGACGGTTTGGCCAGCAAAGAAACGCAGGCGTTGCGTGCGCGGTGTTTTGATGTTGAGGATTTTAATCTGATCGTTAACCGGGGTCAGTTTACGAACCCAGGCATTGATCTTTTGTTGCGGAATATCGGTTACTTTCTCCGCCTCTTCGGCCTCCAGGACGACATCGGTCACGGCGGTATAGGAACAAGTCAGAATGCCACCGCGTAACTTATCAGCTTCACTGAGTACATAGTCATGGGGCCGGATTTTTTTAACCTGGCCGGACAACACCCGTGACTTGCATTTACCGCAATTACCGTTACTGCACCCATAATTTAATGCCAGGCCGGCGCTCAGTCCGGATTCAAGAATGCTGTTGTTACCTTCGATGAAAAACTCGTGACCACTGGGTAGAAGATGAACTTGGGCTGCCATAATTCTCAGTAAAGTATCCGCTGCGAGTAAACCGGGTTGTTTGGTTTGTTGTTGCGACACCGCCTCAAGTTCCGAAAGTAACCATTCGCGCAGGTCATGCAGCAGTGGCGCGGCGGGCGAATCGGTTGGTGCGGCTTTAAGTAATTTGAATTTGAGTTTGTCAAAAATCGTTGCATAGGCGCTGAGCGCGAGATTCGATGCCAATAATTCATCACTGAGCAAGGTGACCCGCGCCGCCAACGTGTCGATATCCGGGGTACCTTTAATGGCGCGAATCCGCGCATGCTGGGCGGCATTCTCAATGATTTGTTCGATCTTCTCCAGCATGCTGTTGTCTTCAAACCGGGCGTCCGGGTAGGCGCGCGCCAATTCGGCGAGCGATATTTTTCCCTCAAAGCCATTAATTTCGCCTTGTTGGATACGCGTCTGCAGAGTGCCGCGTGGGACACCGACAAGTTTTGCTGCGCGTGAGAGGCTGACAAATCTTGGCATAATCTATTGGGGATCAGTTGCAATGTTGGTTTCGCCAAATTCATGTTTACCGGCGCGCAGCCGCTTGTATTGTCGGATCATGATCATTGTTTTAATAATAGTGCTTTGCTCAATCTTGTCGAGATCCAGTCCGATAATAATACGTCGGCCTTGCTGGGTCAGCTCACCGACTTCGATAAAGGGCCGTCTGACGCTATGCGAGGTGATAGCTGACGCATTAGTTTTGTAGTAGGCATCAAGCGAATATAAATAGGCATCCCATATGGTGGTTTTCTGTTCAAAAATACCGGTAAAACGGATATGGGCAAATGGTCCGGGTAATGTGGAGAGCAATTCATAATCCTGAATCGTGGGGGCGGAGGTCACAAGTGCTCCCGTTGCGGCCTAAACTTGAGACTCATTCTCGATTTCACCTGTAAATTTTCTAAAGACAGAGTAGACTTTATTGAAACATTTGCCACACATATTAATGACATTGTGTGGAATCCATTCAGTAAGAGCAAGGGATAATTGCAACAATGGTATTAACAAATCAAATTAAGCTGCTGTGTTGCGTGATAGCGTTATGGAGTACAGCGCAGGCACAAAAACTGGAATTTAGTTTACACAAACATCAAAGCGGCAAACCAGGTCCAACTTTATTGGTGATCGGCGGGATTCAAGGTGATGAACCCGGTGGATTCAATGCCGCCTCGTTATTGGTAACGGATTATCATGTCACGGCGGGGGAGGTCTGGGTTGTACCGAATCTGAATTTTGAAAGTATCATCCAACGATCACGTGGCGTTTATGGCGATATGAACCGGAAATTTTTAACGCTACGAGAGGCCGACCCGGAATATGCGCAGATCCAAAAAATTAAATCAATAATCCTGGACCCGCAAGTAACGATGATCCTGAATTTACATGATGGCAGTGGTTTTTTTTCACCAACCTATCGCAATCAGCTGGCAAATCCGGATCGTTGGGGACAAAGCGTGATTATCGATCAGGAAAAAGTGGAGGGTATCAGTCACGGGGAATTAGGCAGCATCGCCACGCGCGCTATTAAAACTGCAAACAGTAAAATTAACACGCCAGCGCATTATTATCATGTCAAAAACACCCAGACCCATCTTGGCAATGAAGAAATGGAAAAGACCTTGTCGTATTTTGCAGTTCGTCACGGCAAGTCCGCGTTTGGTATTGAGGCCAGTAAAGAATTCCAGACACACGAGCGATCCTTCTTCCTGTTAAACATGGTTGAGGGCTTCATGAAGG
>JANNJI010000702.1:0-5657 GCA_031405795.1 Gammaproteobacteria bacterium | reverse complement strand
GCAGGAAATATCGGAAGCTCCCCTTTTTAGGGGGAGCAACCATCAGCTGGTAACTTTTTTTAAATAGGTAGCGCTCTTAGTGAGTTGCACCAAGACAAATTGGAGAAGAACATGAAAGATATTAAAAAAGTAGTTAAAAGCATAGGGACCTTGAGCCTTATGGGATGTGCAGTGCTAAGCAGCCAGTTAGCCATCGCCGCTGATTCCGGCTGGTTGGGCGGATTCAGCATCGGCGAGTCAAGCGCGGAGATCGATGATGCGCGCATTACCGCCGCGTTGATTGGGTCAGGTTTTACCACGACCTCGATAGTCGATGACGATACCGACACCGCTTATAAAATTTTTGGCGGCTACAAATTTAACAAACATTTTATTGTTGAAGGTGGTTATTTTAATCTGGGCGAGTTCGGTTATACCGCGACCACAACACCGGCGGGGACGTTAACCGGCAGGATCAAGCTGCAAGGTTTGAATATCGATGCCGTCGGCATTCTGCCGATCACGGATAAGTTTTCGGCGTTTGCCCGACTTGGTGTGAACTACGCGGAAGCCAAAGATAATTTCAGCAGCACCGGCGCCGTCACCTTATTGTCTGATCCTAACCCCAGCAAGCGCGATACGAATTACAAGGCGGGTCTGGGACTGCAATACGATTTTACCGACACCCTCGGGATGCGCGGAGAATGGGAACGTTATCGGATCAATGATGCAGTCGGCAATGACGGCGATATCAATATGTATTCGATAGGCCTGGTATTCATGTTTGGCCAGAGCAAGCCTGCCGCAAAAGCGGCGACGCCTGACCCTGTTGTGGTAGCACAACCAGTACGGACCGAACGGTACTGCAGTATTCTTAATCTCACCTTCGAGATCAATGCAGACGAGATCCAGCGTGATGATAAGGAGAGACTTGCTGTCGTGTCCACCTTCCTGAAGAAATACCCCGATACCACGGCCGTGATCGAAGGTCACACCGATAATGTCGGTACGGAAGAAGATAATATGCAGCTATCCCAACAACGTGCGCAGAGTGTGGTGAACTACCTGGTAGCTGATCACAAGATCGCTGCATCCCGATTGAAGGCAGTGGGCTACGGAGAAACACGCCCCATCGCCGACAATGACACCGGTGAAGGGAAAAGGTTAAATCGGCGTATCCATGCGATCATCACCTGCGCAACGGATCTCGAAGGGTTGGTTGTGGTCCCCGCCAGGACGGTTGTTGCGATGGAAATCGAGTTCGACCCGTACAAGAACGACATTAAACCGGAGTACCGTGATGAACTTCGTAAGGTGGCGAATTTCATGAAAGCGAATCCGACGGTCACCGCGACGGTGGAAGGGCACGCCGACAATGTCGCAGGTATTGACGCTAAACATACGCATCCCACTGCGGAAGTGTCGATGAAAGTCTCCCAGGAACGCGCGCAGAGCGTGGTGAACTACCTGGTGGATAACCATGGTGTTGATCGTTCACGACTCGCCACAGCGGCATTCGGCGCGACTCGACGTACTGACTACGGTACTACCTTGGCAGGGCAGCAGGAAAACCGCAGGGTTAACATCATCTTCAACTACGCCAAATAAGGGCACAAGCGGGCTTCAGCGTTGTTGCTGAAGCCCATTTTTTTGATCAGAAACTTACACTATATAGGTACACGCTCATGAAATTTATCACTCAACGATTCGCTACTTTCTTTTTGGCCATTGCAATGACTGCCGTTGTCGGCTGTGCATCAACCTCCACGCAGGAAGGCACCGGAGAATATATTGACGACTCCGTCATTACCACCAAGGTGAAACACGCCATTCTTCAGGAGCCTACACTGAAGTCGGCTGAAATCAACGTCGAAACCTTCAAGGGTACTGTACAACTGAGTGGCTTTGTTAGTTCTCAGGACAACATTAACCGGGCGGTTGTTGTTGCACGTAACGTCAAGGGCGTGAAGTCAGTCAAAGATGACATGCGGGTTAAGTAACAACAAAACTTTCGGTACATCGTCAGACGACCCGTGGACATCTGCTGGTGTGGGTCGTGTGATGTTCTTCATTTGATAAACCAGTAATGATCTGGAAAAGGAACCAAAATGAAAACTTTAGAAAAATTTAAATTAATCGGTATATCGATGTTATTGGTTGTTGGACTTGCCGCCTGTGATAAATCGGGGCCTGCAGGGCCTGCGGAATCCGCAGGTAAAAAGTTAGACCAGACAGCGAATAAAGCCGGTGTGGCCATTGAAGATACCGAGATTACCGCCAAGGTCAAGGCCGCGATTTTTGCTGAGCCCGGTCTCAAGACGCTGCAAATCAGCGTTGATACGGTGAAAGGCGTGGTGACATTAAGCGGGTCGGTTGATTCACAACAGAATAGCGATAGAGCCAAAGCCCTGGCAGCAGCGGTATCTGGCGTAAACGCTGTTGAAAACAAGCTGGTATCCAAGTAGCTAAATAAGGAAATCGCTCATGGACATTCAAGACGCCTATAAACAAAAAATGGCAGCGCAACTGAAAGAATGGGGCGCCCAGATTAATTTATGGGAAGCCAAATTGGAAAATGCCGGGGCTGACATGAAGATCAAGCGTGCTGAGGCACTGCATGGCTTACGTGCCAAACAACACGCCGCGTCGGAAAAGATGAAGGAGCTGGAGAAAGCCAGCGGCGAGGCGTGGGAGCAAGTCAAGGAAACTGCTGACAAAGTCTGGGCGGACCTTAAGGCGGGTGTTGCGGAGGTTCATTCCAAATTTAAGTGAAGTCAGTAATGGCGCAGGCAAGTTGTTTAAAACTGTCGGCAGGCCGTTGAACATGTTATACCAAAGAGGCCGATACGGCCCGGATGTAAGCAAACGGCTGAAGAATACTCCATTTGTGGTGCGGGTCATTAGCACCATTTTTTTTATAAAGTCCGCAAACCTGATCGACATGGAACACGTCGTAACAGAGTAATCGAGATGAAACATTTTCAATGTCGAAGACATCAGATAATCTGTTTTCTTCGGTGTTATTTTATTACCTTGGCCAGATACTTTGCGGTTCCCGTCTGCGCACTGGTGTTTGCCGGGTGCGCCAGTCTGCCTGACGAGGACGACCAGCGGAAGATCCCAAACGCACAAGCGGTGGACTTCGAGAGTGCGCGCGGCCCTGTCTCTGAACGTAAGGGTGATGCGATTCTCGATGCCCTTAAGCGCAGATCCGGCGATATCGACATACTACAAAAACATCTCGCCCTGGAGCAGGCGATCAATGCCGACAGCCCACTGCTATTGGATAACAAGCTGGTGCTCTTACAGGACGGGCCAGCCACTTACACGGCGATGTTTACGGCCATGCGTGCCGCCCGGGATCATATCAACCTGGAGACCTATATCTTTGAGGATGATGAGGTCGGCCAGCAGTTCGCAGACATTTTGCTGGAAAGACAGGCTGCTGGTGTTCAGGTTAATCTGATATACGACAGCGTCGGCAATCTGGGCACGCCCAAGGAATTTTTCACGCGCCTGGCTGATGGCGGCATCCAGATACTCGAGTTTAATCCGGTGAACCCGCTGGCCGGTAATAAAAAAGCGTGGTTGCTCAATAATCGTGATCACCGCAAGCTTTTGATCGTTGATGGTCGCATTGCCTTTCTCGGCGGGATTAATATCAGTGAATCCTATTCCAGCAGTCCTTTTTCCAGCACCAACAAAAAAAATGGCAAGTCCGAGGCGGGTTGGCGTGATACCCATTTGCAACTCGAAGGCCCGGCAGTGGCCAAACTGCAAACACTGTTTATGGAGACCTGGACAAAACAGCGCGGTGAACCGTTGGCGGAGAAGAATTATTTTCCTGCATTGACCAAACAAGGTACGGAAATTGTCCGTGTCATCGGCAGTTCTTTTTCTGATCCTTACAGTCTGATCTATCTCACCCTGCTCTCAGCAATCAACAATGCGGAACAACGTGTCTATATTACTAACGCCTATTTCGTGCCTGATCCAAAATTGATTGAAGCCTTGACCGACGCGGCGCAACGCCAGGTGGACGTGAGGTTGATCTTACCGAGCCAAACCGATTCCTGGGCGGTGTTCCATGCCGGGCGTTCGCACTATACCGATCTGCTTCGCGCCGGGGTGAAGATTTATGAACGCCGCGGTGCGGTGATGCATTCCAAGACCGCTGTTATCGACGGTGTCTGGTCCACCGTTGGTTCAACCAATCTGGATTGGCGCAGCTTTTTACACAACGACGAACTCAATGCCGTGATGCTGGGCCGCAACTTTGGCGACCAAATGGAAGTGATGTTTGCGCGGGATCTGGCGGAATCCAATGAAATCGATCTCAAAAACTGGCAATGCCGGCCGTTCAAGTTTCGAGTGCAAGAGTGGGTGGCACGGCTTATGGAATACTGGTTATAGCGCGGGAGTGGCGTTTTACTTGCGTGATATGTGTGACACCGCACCGATTGCATAGGCCCAATGCCGCTAAGCTCAAGTCCAGTTCTTTGAAAGTCCGGCACGATGGCCCAGTACAGGTGATTTGGGAAAACATGCGTCGGATACCACTCACCAACTAAGGAGAAATAACATGTCATTGGGACTAATACTATTGATAGTTCTGGTTTTACTGCTGCTCGGCGTGATTCCCAGCTGGCCTCATAGCCGTGGCTGGGGTTATGGCCCAAGCGGAATTCTGGGAGTGGTATTGATCATTGTGCTTATTTTATTCTTAATGGGAAGAATATAAGTCAGACGGTTAATGTTGAAGCAGATCTTAAGCTAAGGAGTGCAAATAAAATGAATGCAGCATGTAAAATTTCATTTCCCCCGACCCAGCGCTGGATCGAGTGCAACAATGCCGAATTTATGGAGGGCGAGTCGCTGGTGGAAATGATTCACGAAGACCTGATGGCAAAAAGAATTTCCATCGGTGGTTGCCGCGACATTATTCACTATCTCCGTTATCAGGATGCAGCAACGAGTCATAGTTTGGAAGACATGCTGGAGGTCAATGGCCAGCGCGTCGGTGATGTAGAGCATCGTGTGTGACCAGGATTACCACTTCTGTTAAAGCTTTATTGTTGTCAACACTGCTATTCAAATTAGCGTGATCAGAAATCTAATGATCCGTGAAGCGCATGAACGAGGCTATTAGACAGCTCGCGTTGTCCTTGCGTTAACAAGCCGCTCGCCGCAAACCAGGAAGATCATGAACGGACAGGTACTGACGAACGCAGGATGGTTCATCCTCATCGGTGGGCTGTTGCTTGGCATGGGTTTCATTCCAACGACGCTTAAACGCCTGCCGATCACCTCGGCCATTATCTATCTTGCCGTGGGCATTCTGATGGGGCCTATGGTGCTGGGTCTGTTTCATTTCAACCCACTCAAGGAATCAGCGCTGCTGGAGATACTTACCGAGGTGGCGGTGCTGATTTCACTGTTCTCCGCCGGGGTGAAAATGCCGGTGCCCATCAGCTTTGCGCGCTGGCGCGGACCGGTTTTGCTGGCAGTGGTGTCGATGGCAGTGACCGTGGGACTGGTTGCGGCCATGGCCTATTATGCATTCGGGCTACCGCTGGGCGCGGCGATTCTCATTGGCGCCATTGTGGCGCCGACTGATCCCGTTTTGGCTACCGACGTGCAGATCCGTCACGCCGGTGATCGTGATCGGTTGCGCTATA
>JANNJI010000701.1:0-2518 GCA_031405795.1 Gammaproteobacteria bacterium | reverse complement strand
CGTGCATCGACCAATGTGTTCACCCCGGCTGCCCGCATGTTGCTGCCGCCAATACCAAAAAAACTGATCTGCGGGTTTATCGCCTGGACAGCATGAACCAGTTTTGCCGCATGCAGATCGCCGGAGGCTTCTCCGGCGATGATCATGATACGTTGTGGTTTCACGTTTACAAGGCGGAGTGGATGGTCGACACGATAGTTTTGATCTGATCATCGTTCAGTTCAGGGTAAATCGGTAATGACAAACACTGGCTTGCCACTTGTTCTGAGATGGGCAGGCTGATATCCGCATAATCCGCTTGAAAAACTTTTTGTCGATGCAGGGGGATAGGGTAGTAAATAGCATTAGCAATGTGGCTGGCAGTGAGTTTTTGCATGATCGCGTCCCGTTTTTTTGTCAGGATGGTGTACTGATGGTAGACGTGGGTACCGATCTTGTCTTCCATCGGGGTGATCACGCTATTGGCCAATTGTTGCGTATAGGCGTGTGCAACGCGCCGCCGTTCTTTATTGAAGCGTTCGATGTGTTTTAATTTGACGCGTAAGATGGCGGCCTGAATTTCATCAAGGCGGCTGTTATAGCCGATGACATCATGGTGATAACGTTGTTGACTGCCATGATTGCGCAGTACTTTGATCGAGGCGGCTATCGCGTCATTATCGGTGGTAATCATACCACCATCGCCGAAACAGCCCAGGTTTTTGCTGGGAAAAAAACTGTGGCAACCGGCGATACCAAAATTACCGGTCATCTTGCCCTTGATGTCGGCACCAAAGGATTGCGCACAATCTTCGATGATGAGTAAGTCATGTTTTTCCGCAAGCGCCTGAAGCGCGGGCATATCGGCGGGTTGACCAAACAAATGCACAGGGATAATGGCGCGTGTGCGGTCATTGATGGCGTGTGCCACCAGCTCAGGATCGAGGTTAAAGGTACGTGGATCAATATCAACAAACACCGGTATCGCGCCAACGTAACAGATGGCCTCAGCCGTGGCGATGAAGGTGAAGGCAGAGGTGATGACTTCGTCGCCGGCCTTGACGCCAGCGGCACGCAGGGCCAGATGTAAAGCGTCAGTACCTGAGGCGCAACTCAAGGCATGTTTTGTTTTTAAATAACTGGCTGCTTCATTTTCGAATGCGGTGACGTTGGGGCCAAGAATGAATTGGGTTGCCGCAAAGACCTGTTGCAATTGTTGATCAAACTCTGTTTTGAGCAGCTGATATTGTAGCTTGAGATCAACCATTGGGATCATGATCAGTTCCTTCGTTTAATTGGGATTGTTGGAGAGAATGTTGGTAATGGCCAATGCGGTATCTAATGCGCGCAGGCCATCTTCGCCACTGACGACAGGGTGTTTTTTCTGTGTGATACATTCCACAAAGGATTGTATCTCGGTAAAGAGAGCATCACCCTGGTCAAAGGTCTGTTCTTCACTGTCGATATTGGCGACACCGGGAAACATTTCGCCCGTGCCCTTGCAGTGTACACCGAGTTTTTTGTTTTGAAAATCTATACTGATGTAGGCATCGCGTTGAAAGATACGCATCTTGCGTTCGCTTTTTCTGCCGGCACGGCTGGCGGTCACATTGGCGACGCAGCCATTGGCAAATTGCAGGCGTGCATTGACGATATCAAAATCCTTCGACAATACTGCCACACCTTTGGCATCAATGTGTGTCAGCGGTGAGTTCACCATTTCCAGGATGATGTCAATGTCATGAATCATCAGATCCATGACTACACTTACATCGGCGCCGCGTGGATTAAACGGGGCAACACGCGCCGATTCAATGAACATCGGCTGTTGAATAATATTTTCGAGGGCAAGAATGGCCGGATTGAATCGTTCGAGATGACCAATTTGCAAAATAACGTTCTTCGCTTTCGCCAACGCCACTAATTCTTTCGCCTCGGCCACCGTGGTAGTCATTGGTTTTTCCAATAAAACATGTTTACCCGCAGCAAGGCAATCCCGAGCGATGGTAAAATGTTGTTGGGTGGGGACAACAATGCTCAACGCGTCAATATCATTTAACAGGGAATGATAATCGGTTGTGGCGGTGACTTGTAATTCTGCGGCGACTTTATCTGCCGTTGTACGATTGGCATCGCAGACTGCGATGAGTTTGCTCTGTGGGAGTTTTTGGTATTTTTGCGCATGGAAGCGACCGAGGTAGCCCACGCCGATGACGGCTGTTCGTAGTATCTGCATGTAATGTTTGGTGGGGCTGTTGTTTATGTGACTTGGTTACGTTGTGTTTTGCATAATCTCATTGTTGTCCTTTAAAATCAATGAGTAACGCTGGTTATTTAACACTTTTACCGCTATGCTGATGTGACAGGCGAGGACAGTGGTTTGAACGATCAAGTATTTTTACATTTTAATCAGGTGGGCATGAAATTCGCCGGTGTCGATGAGGCAGGGCGTGGCCCGCTTGCCGGGCCAGTCATTGCTGCAGCAGTGATCCTCGACCCTCACCAACCCATTACGGGCCTTGCCGATTCCAAGGTACTT
>JANNJI010000700.1:0-1078 GCA_031405795.1 Gammaproteobacteria bacterium | reverse complement strand
CCCCACCCAGTGAACCGGCAGCAGGAGGACCCGCCGGAGGAGTGATACTAAGGAACGCGGCTAACAAATCTGCCTTGATCGCACCTGATGTAGCACCTGCATCTGCTGGGAATAACGGACTGATTACTGTCCCGTTAATCGTTGGAGGCGAACCGCCGCAAAGACCAAAACCACCGGCAGCATCAATCGCTACTGCATTACACGTGGTATTTGGATCCAGCACCACATTACCGTTAATCGTGGTATTCGGCGCAGTAGCCGTATTCGTTACACCGGCAGTAGCTGCAACTCCAAACGGCGCTGCCAATCCAAGATTGACCGGTCCGGGACCTGCAACAGGGACAGCGGCTGTCCTGAAGTTCCATGCATAGTTACAGGCAAGGGGAGTACCCGCTGCGCTCGTGGCACCTGTGGTAATCGTCGCCCGATAAGCCGTATCGGCTAACAGCGCAGAGGACGTGGTTAACGTCGCTACTCGTGAGGTGGCGTTATAGGCGACTGATGCCGGTACGAGAACAGCCCCGCCCACCGGCGACAGTGTAAAGGTTGTTGCATTGATCGTCGTGGCGTTCATCGCCAGACTGAAGGTAGCCAAGATCAATTTACCGTTGCCCGCAACACCCGACGTGCTGGTTGTCGCCGTCAAGTTACCACTGGTAGGATTTGATGCTGTCGCCGTCGGTATGGTAGCGCCAGCAACAGGACATACCGCACCGGGGATGATCGCATTCAGTCCAACACCGCCGCCGCCTAAAATCGGATCACCGCCGCTACCAGCACCGCCACCACCACATCCCGCCACGAAGGCGACCAGTAGTAATGCCATGGACCACGTCCGTGGTTTAGAAATATTTTTAAGTCTGTTCATTTGTTTCCTCTCTTTGATTATCTGGTACCAAAAGGCATCGATATGCGGCTGATCATTGTGGCCGCGGATTCTTGCATACAGCACCAAAATTCTGGTGCCGAGCGTCGTAGGTGAACTATCCCCTTCCGTTACCACATGTTCTGTGCGCTTCCGCCGCTCCAGATCGGCGCGCCCGACATGGCTTTTCCGCGCCTGAACATGGCGAGCTAC
>JANNJI010000699.1:0-3335 GCA_031405795.1 Gammaproteobacteria bacterium | reverse complement strand
CTTATCACACATTGCTTTGTTATTTTATTAAATGGATTCCGGCTTGCGCTACGTTTATGCCGGAACGACAAGCTGAGGTCAGATTTAGAAACACATGAACGGTCAACAACTTATCGCTCACATGACACGAACCCCTTCGTTGCCACTGCTGTTGTGGTGGGCAGGGCAATTTGTCTTGGTGGCAATGACGCTATACCTGTTTGCTCCCGCGTTGGCGTGGATGTGGGATACCCTGCTTAACCAGGAACATCGGTATCAGCTGATTGGTGTTCTCATGCTCATTGGCTTCACCTTGTACAAACAGGCCTTTCGCGTTAATCATTTTACCCGCCTGCCACGTTTACAATTTCGCCCTGTCCCACTGATCCTTTTTTCTGCTAGCGCGATGGGTTTTGTTTTCAATGCCTATTTTATTGATATTCATATCCTCTCAGCCAGTTTCGGGGTTATCACCGCCTACGGCTTGCTGGGGTTTTACTGCTCTGCTGAGACCTGGCGCAAAGGTTTACTGCCGACAGTATTGCTTATTTTATTATTACCGTTCGGTGATTATCTGGATATCTATTTAGGTTTCCCATTAAGGCTCTTCACCGCCTTTCTCAGTGCCGACATGTTATCCGCGATGGGTTACGCCAGCATGTCATCGGAAACCATCATAGTGTTGGAAAATAGTTATGCCAATGTCGATTTAAGTTGCAGCGGCATTAAGGGCGTATGGTCGGGACTGGCGTTTTTTGTGTTGCTCACTTGGATCGAAGAGAAGCCGATTCGTTTTGCTTGGGTTTGGCGTCTGGCTGTGTTTGTGTTGGCTTTGATTGCCGCCAATATGATTCGTGTCACCTGTTTGGTCCTACTGGGTTCGCACTTCCGGCATTTTATCTATGCTGACCTTGTGCATGAGGTACTGGGGATTATCGGCTTTGCGCTGGCCTGCCTCATTGGTTGGGGGTTGTTGTTGACGTTGAAGCGTGATGCAATACCTCAGACCAAGCCCGTGTCCCGTGACATAAAACACCGCCAATTCACTTTATTGGCCCTCGTCGCCTTCATGGCAGGATTATCGTTACTCTACACCCCAATGCCAAAGGGGAACATCCAATTGATCAATACCGAGCTGGCGCTACCGGCGCACTGGTCCGCACACGCAGTGACTTTATCGAATCAAGAACAACAGTTTTTTAACCGCAATGATGCCAAGGCGAATAAATATTCGTTCCAGCTCAACCAGGGATTACCCGCCAGCCTCATTGCCGTTCACTCGTCCTATTGGAAAGGACAGCATGATCCAAAAAACTGCCTTATCTCGCAGGGGTATAAAATAGTCGATGACACCACGTTGCGTCTGTCAAATACGGAGCGCATTCGTTATTTGAATGTCATGCGTAATAATACACATTTTGTTGCACTGTATTGGTTTCAAAATAAAAGCCTGCTCACCGATGATTACAGTCAACGGTTGTTTTCAAGTCTGTTACGTAACCATGAACCCTGGGTACTGGCCTCGATGTTGATTCAACTGCCGCAAAGTCAAGCGCTAGAGATACGTGAAATAATTGACCCGATAAAATATGCAATTCAACAAAAATTAGCCCCGATAAACTAAGGAACCTTCGCATGAACATTAAACAGAACATCATCTCTGCCAGCCAGTATTTTTTATTCTGGTCATGGAATCTTATTTTTATTTTGTTAATTGCTTTTTTGCTGGCCGAACATGTCATCGTGCCCATTACCACCGGCATGATCAAAGGCTCAACCCCGGTTGAACAAGGCCTGTTTGCTTTATTTCTCTTTATTGTGCCGTTTGTTGGCATTGGCTTTGGTGTTAGCAAAGGTTTCCGCAGTGTGCCAACGCGGCTATTAAGCTTTTTCTTCGGTATCGAGCTGCCCTTGTTTTTTTTGGCTGTTGCACGCCTGATTATCACCAGTGAATTGCAAGTGGCAACAATCTATGTCATTAGTGTTACCGCCGTCGCTATTGCGGCATTTACTTACCAACTCTTTTCTAACCGGCAAGATAAAACCAAAACGCAGCACCTCACCGAACTTGGCTCACTGGTGTTTAGTTTATTGATTGGTATTTACATTGGGATCTTGTTGATTTTTATCAGCGTGCCGCTGCTTGCCGAAGTTATCGCATGGTTCCTCAAATTCGACTGGCTGAGTACTATTGGCCAGTCACCCATTGCGATATTATTCGGGATTTTTTTCGCCTACACCTTAACACTTTTCATTGGTCTGCCTATCCTGTTGTGTGTGTTATATACGCGCGCGTTTTGGAAAAAATACCGGGCCTCGACACGCTTGTTCGGTTACCGTCTGCCACTCGCGCTTGTCACCGCGTGTATTGCCATTAACGCCGCCATGTTCTATCTGATCAATCAGCAACCACAAGCACAGGCCCTCGCATTATTAGAACAACCCCTACAAAACGACCAAGACCGTCAAGCATTATTGGCTCAACAAGACAAGATCAGAAGTGGATTAATTAACGCTTATCTTAAGGATTTCCGCTATGCGGCTACTACCAATAATATCGGTTTTATTGAAGACCTCTATCGACACGCGTTTAACATAGAACGCAGTGGCTTACCCAATACCATGCAAAAAGCCTTTAACTTTGTTGCTGCGCCATTTTTGTTTGATGACTCAGACTCGACTCATAAAGACAGGAAATATGATAACCAGACTATTGCCCACCATTACGCCGAGTTTTTCGATGCGCCCATTGAAAAGTCCGAGCGAGAAGCCATTCGCACTGCATTGAAGAGTAATTGGCGACGAGACGGATTTGAAGCCGGTTTGATTGACAGCAACAGTGAAAAAGTTTGGATAGAAAATCAAACTGTACAGGTTACGGAATCCAAACATAACGCATTAATTACGCTGCAAGAAACTTACCGGAATCGAACCTTTGATCAGCAAGAGATTTTATATCACTTTAGTTTACCGGCCGAGGCCGCTTTAACCGGTGTTTGGTTGAGCGACGATGCAGCAAACCTTAAGAAATACAGTTACACCGTGGCGCCACGTGGCGCCGCACAAAAACTTTATAAGCAGGAAGTACAACGCCGCATTGATCCCGCCTTGCTTGAACAGGTTGGCCCCTATCAGTATCGTTTGCGCGTTTTCCCGATCCCGGCACGGACGGAGTATTCTCAAACATCGATTAAGACGGAAGCCAAACCGATGTATATGCCGGTGACGAGGACCCGCATCAGCCGGCGCCCGGGGGGCCCGGGGTGGCGCCGTCGGCCGGCGGTTCGTACTGCGGGGGGCTGCTGGCGGCCACCACGCTCGACACGATGCCGGTGACGTGGGCCGGGGTGAGGCCC
>JANNJI010000698.1:0-3898 GCA_031405795.1 Gammaproteobacteria bacterium | reverse complement strand
AGTTGGGTTAATGTATTGTTTGACTTTTCATGTTCACCTTGTTGCTCATAGGCCATGGCCAGTTGATATAAGGCTTTATCATTGTCTTTTGCATTCGGGTAGTCGCGCATGGAAGTAAGCAGCAGGTCAATGGTTCTATTCAGTGTTGATCCTTGGATCTCAAGTTCTATCGTAGAGGCTGCATTGTTGTTTTCGCCTTTACTTTTGGCCAGCTTTTCCGATAGTTCGAACTCCAGTTGTGCCAGTCGGTGCAGGGCATCGAGTCTCGATAAGTCGCCTTTTGAGGAAAACTTCAGATACTCTGAATAGGCCTGTCGAATTTCATCGACACTCTTTGGCTTGACAAATACAGCGGTGCTCTCCTTGTTTTTGCCGTATACATCAATGTCACGCAGCGTTGTTTTCTTTTGCGGCGAACTGCAGGCCGTGACAAGTGTAATAAATGTGATGATCAAGAAGAAGCGCATAGGGTCAATTCGTTGATTCTTTGTTGTCATATAAACGAGCTATGCCATAACGTGACTGGTTCATATAACTGGTTAAGTGTGTGACCCGTTCATTTAAGACGGTACGAACAAAGGTTTGCACGGCGGAGAGGTAGCTGGTTTCGGTATTGATATATTCACGCGTGAGTTGATCGGCCGCAATCTTCTCGACAAGCGGACGATAAGTAACAAGGAGTTTATAATTGCCTGTGAACGATTCCGGTGCAATGCCGCTGATGTCGACAATCTGTTTGTCAATCATGAGTCGTTGTTTTTCATCAAAAGTTACGATGGTTTTGTAGGCGGAGGTATCCAGATCGATGAGGCGATTAGTCTCGTGGATACGTTGTTCATAAAACTTAATGGCTTCATTGTATCCAGTAGCTGCAGTTGTATGTTGTTTGAGTTTTTCATAAAAAAAGGGTGTCAGTAAATGGGCTTCTTCTACCGGTAATTCGGCAACATTCTTCTCTTTAAGAATTCTTACTGCGTTTAACGCACCGATAAAGTCCTCTTGGTTGGCGGCTGTGAGGGCAATCCCCAGCAAGGCTCGGTTACTGTAAGGGCTGTTTAATCCAACGCTGCGAAAGGCGTCACGCGAGTTTCTGTAATATTGCTCGCGCAGAAAAGAATAACCTAATATTGTATACAGACGATCAACGGTTTCTTCCTGAGTCGAGACTTTTGTATTCTTAATGAGTTTTTCCAGAAGAACATGTGCATCTGTCCACCAATCCTGGCGAATATTAGCAATTGCCATGTTCAGGCGGGCGACGGTGTAGTATTTTGACGTAGCAGGTATCTTTTCATAATAAACAAGGGCGGAACGATGATCTTTTAGACGTTGAAAAGCAATACCTTGCATAATAATGGCATGATGATTCAATTCTTGCGGTAAGTCGTTGGCGACACCGTCAAGAATATCAAGCGTCATCCGCCATTTATTGCGGGCAAAATGATATTTCGCAAAAAGATAAGACACATTCGCAACAAGCGTTTTATCAGCGTCCTCCTTCACTACCTTATACAACTTGTCAGCAGTTTGCCATTCATTTTGATCCAGCAAGATGGATATGAAATTAACTATCGTGGGATTAGTGGCGTTTTTTGCAAGCAATGGGTAATTTTGGACGATGTTGGCAACAGCATGTATTTTTTCACCTGCTTTTAAGTGCCCCTTTACACGTGAGTTTAATTGATCCATTGCGTTGTAGGGAGGTGTTTTCTCGTGTTGAATAAAATGCGAGTAAAATTGGGATGAAAATTGCTGAAAGTGTTTATCTAACAGATCATTTTTGTCCTGAGGTACAGCAATCGGCGCAGGCTTTACCGCATGGGCTTGGCCGCCACCGAAATTAAGCGCCAATATAAAACTGGCTATCGAATAGAAATAATTTAAACGCATAGTCATCGCTTTTTCATTGTTCAACTGCAACACGATAAATAAGCTTCGTGTCCCCGTAAATTAATAAATCGTATCCATAACAGCTGATCATGTAATGTTATAGGTAAATTGTCCTTCGTCGGTGACACCAATGTGGATATTGTTTATCGATTCTTCGCTGCTCATTTTTGATAGACATTCTGTCGCCAACTCAGGTAGCAGTGACCGCGTGAGAATATTTTCTATATTGCGGGCACCGGTATCTACTTCCTGACAGCGTGCGACAATATGTAAAAGAACATCACCGCTATACGAAAAGGTAGCCTTATAGTTCTCTACGACCCGTTTCTCGATACGCTTCATGTTGAGTTCGCAAATTTTCATCATATCGTCATCATTCAGCGGGTAGTAGGGGATGATGGTGGTACGTCCCAAGAATGCTGGTTTAAAATACTTCAGCAGGTGTGGCCGAAAGTTATCGAGCAGCACATCGGGTGCAGGCGGTTCCTCACTGGCCGCACACATTGCCCGAATATGTTCTTCAGCCGCATTTGATGTCATGATGATCACGGTGTTGCGGAAATCGATATCCCGTCCTTCACCATCACGTATCGTTCCCTTATCAAACAAGTTATAAAAAATATCCTGCACGCCGGGGTGTGCTTTTTCCATTTCATCCAGGAGCAATACGCTGTGGGGTTTTCGCCGGACAGCTTCCGTGAGCACGCCGCCTTCACCATAACCCACATAGCCGGGTGGGGAACCTAATAACATCGACACTTTATGTTCTTCCTTGAATTCCGACATGTTTATCGTCGTGATCGTATGTTCACCACCATAGAGTACATCGGCAAGGGCAAGGGCAGTTTCGGTTTTACCAACACCACTGGGACCAACCATAAAGAAAACACCCACTGGTTTGCGTGGGTCAGTAAGTCCGGCGCGTGAGGTGCGAATACTTTCGGCGATTGCACCCAAGGCATGTGATTGCCCGATGACGCGTTTTGCCAATGCATCTTTAAGTTTGAGAATAGATTGGATTTCATCTGAAACCATTTTGCCAACGGGAATGCCGGTCCAGTTTGCAACGACTTCAGCAATCGACTGACCATCGACATTCAGATGTATCATCGGGTCTTTGCCTTGTATCTGGGTCAACTCCTCCATAAACTGATGGACTTTGGGTTTGAGGGTTTCTCGTTCTTTGTCAGGTAAAGGACTTGCCGTACCTTTTTGTTTACGCTCTGCTTCTGACATGGCGCGGGCATGATAGTCATCTTCGATTTGTTTTTGTAACTGGTGTATTTGTGTTACTTTTTCTTTTTCCTTCTCCCATTGTGCCTCTTGCAAGGCAAGACGCGCTTCAAACAGTTTTTGATCTTCTTTGAGTTGTACAATGCGTTCTTCGTTATTACCTAAGGTCGCATGTTCCTTATCCAGTTGCGTAATATTGGTTTTGCATTGCGTGATATTGCGGCGGGTATCTTCAATGGCCACCGGCGTAGCGCTTTGACTTAATGCGACGCGTGCGCACGCGGTATCCAATAAACTCACTGACTTGTCGGGTAATTGGCGGGAACTGATGTAGCGGCTCGATAAACGAACTGATTGAACGATGGCATCGTCAAGGATTCGTACGCCATGGTGATTTTGCAGCATAGGCGAAATAGCGCGCATCATGTTAATCGCACTTGCTTCGCTGGGTTCCTCTATTTTTACGACTTGGAAACGACGGGTGAGGGCGGGGTCACGCTCAAAATATTTCTTATACTCGGCCCAGGTCGTTGCTGCAATGGTGCGTAATTCACCGCGCGCGAGAGCTGGCTTTAACAGGTTGGCGGCATCACCTTGACCTTCTTTACCACCGGCACCGATTAAGGTATGCGCTTCATCAATGAACATAATAATGGGTTGCGGTGAAGATTTAACTTCAGCAATAACCGGTTCCGCCTGCACGGGTTTGTTTGCAGAGGTTACTCGTTCAGGCTGTGCAGGTTTATTTTCAGGAACAATACGCTCTACATGAGGC
>JANNJI010000697.1:0-9557 GCA_031405795.1 Gammaproteobacteria bacterium | reverse complement strand
GGCCTATCACAGTCTGTTTGCCTGGATTCAGGAACACGGTTACGAACAACGCGACACCATGCGCGAAATATATAAAAACGATCCGGCACAGACTGTAGCCAGTGATTTAGTAACAGAAATCATCTTGCCGATCAAAATAGATTAGGCAAAAGTCCCATTATACAAATGGTTCCAACTTATTTATTGTGCAATTTCTTTATGCATCACCGTCACCGGGTAATTATGGTAGCGGGTTCTCTCCAACACCTTCCAGCCTAGCCCTGAATAAAATGTTTCTGACTGTGGTGTATACAAGTACAGTTTATCAATACCAAGTTCACCCGCTTTATCCTCTATGGCGGCCACGAGTCTGGTTCCGATTCCTTATCTGCGCCGCGGAGCGGCAACATAGAGACCAGCAAGCCATGGCGACAAGTCGGTGCGCGTTTCCATGTCTTGTATCTTTAGGCAAACCGTACCGAGCAATTCCGTTCCATCGAACGCCACCAGTGCCAGCGGTATTTTGTCCTTGTTTGCTCTCTCTCCAATAAACCGCTCAACATCCTGTCGTGTTCTGTCCGGATGTAAATATGACCACTCCTCATAGAACCATTGCGTAAGTATCGGAATAGTTTCCGTGTGATCGGCGAGATAGGTGATGTTCATTTAATTGTTAATATATCTTGAAGCTGGCATTTAAGTGAATAAAAATTCTGTCACCTTATCTTAATTGGTTGCGTTGGGTGAATAAAGATTCAATAGGGTACCTTGTATTTCTCTTTGCTTTTTTCAAACTCACTTAAAACGGCTGGTCCAATTTTTATTGGAACCGCCTTTGTGACTGTATTGTTGCCACACCACATGAGAAATGTCATGGCTGTGTAATGCTATTTGCGGAAGACTCACTGTACCGGTTGTGTCGCTGGTAATGCACATGGGTATGCCCCAACCTTGACCTGCCGTGTAGTACTTCGCCCACACTTTGCGAGCCGAGATGCCCACATTCGACCACACGACAAGGGCGTTACCACTGGCATCAACCGCTAATTGTTGATCATGACTATAGTCTTGTTTTTCACCAATACGCGTAACGTTACTCCAACCCGTATTGACTTGATAACGTTTGGCCCAAAGAGAACTGCCATTACCTCCTTCGATCCGTTGCCAGAGTATCAGCGCGTTGCCTGCCGCATCCAACGCAATCTTTGGACAAAGTGCAGCATGGGCATCGGCTGAAATCATTTCGGCGGTACCCCAACCTTCACCGCGAGTGAATCGGTTAAACCAAATACTACCGTTATTAAATTCGTGCCGCGACCACACTACCCAAGCGTTACCCTGGTTATCAATGGCCATCTGCGGTTCACTCGAATCCTCATCGTCCGCGTCAGGTTCGAGAGAAACCGCCTTGCCCCAACCCTTCCCTGCCGTATAGTGATTGCCCCAGATGTTGGCGCCGCTGTCTTCACCAATGTGCTGTTCCCATATCGCGAAGACATTGCCGTTACGATCAAAAGCAATCTGTAGAGTTCTCTCTGCGTTGACATCTTTAGCAAGGAGTTCAGCGGTCCCCCAACCTGTGGCGGAAGTGTAGTGGTTGCTGCAAATCGTATATGGATGGTCGAATGTGTTGCCAGACTTCTGCTCGTCTTTATCGTGTTGCCATAATGCATGGGCATTACCATTGGTATAAATAAGGAGCTTCACTCTACTTGCCTGACCAGTCTTATTGGCAATGGCCGTGGACTTACCCCAACCTGTTGACGCAGTATGATGTTGTGCCCAGATCGTATAACTGTTGTTCTTGCTGCTGTTATGGCACCAAACGGCGATGGTGTTACCGCGTTCGTCACTGACAATCTGCGGGGGTTGCATCGCATCATCGGGTTTGTTATCAAAACACTCCGGCTTATCCCAGCCAACCTCTGCTCTATAGCGTCTGATCCAGGTGTGATAACGGGACTCACTGTCGTGACCAGAGCATTGTTGCCAAGTAGCGAAGCCATCACCTTGTTTATTGAAACTGATCGTCGGCGACAAAACTTCGTGAGCCTCATCCGATTCAACAAGCTCTGCCGTACCCCAACCTTGGCCTTCGCTATAATAATTTGTCCAAAGACGGGTACGGCCTTGCCGATCTAATTGAGTGATTAACGCAATTGCATTGCCACGCGGATCAAAACCGAGTTGTGATGAGCGTGATTCTAAGTCATCAACATTATCGATCATCTCCGCTTTGCTCCATGTCTTACCCGTCGTGCCGCGATCGATACCGACACCACGGACCCGTAAAACAATTCGATGCCAGTTGCTAGCGATGGCATCTAAAAAACGGACAATCAAACCGCCGCAGATAGCGTACGCGAAGAGTAACGCAATGCTGCCGGCACGGCGCAGACGGTAAAACCGGGCTTGTAAATCTTTAAACATCCTCATCCTCACGGTTCACTTTGGAAGGTCTTGACTACAGAGTTGCGACTGCATGTTGGCGCACTATTGTTCTCAATATTAGGATATACCCCACACTAGTGTTCTTGGATTATTTTTATATTGTTCAATGTTCATGCTTGGATGAGTAATAATTTCAAGTTAACAATTGGGTGAAGCTCTTGGGTTTCTTTTGCTTTATCCTACTTGGTGAATTAGGTACCACTTTTTGTAAAAATAAATCCATACCCTTTACCAATAATTTTTTTTGGGCATCATCGTCACTGAATTAGCATTGTATCGGGTTCTCTCTGGGAGTATCTGCCTAGTTCAGAATAAGCTATTCCTGACTGAAATCAAGTGTCTTAACACTTTAGTTTTTGATTTTAAGTCCGGCCTTCACTTCAGCTTATCATTTTAAACTCGCCCTCATTGGGAATCGCCAATTTTTTACAATCCTTGGCTTTTTTATGGTCCTCTTCCATTGCGTCTACCCAATATTGCTCACCTAACAGTTTAAAGAAATACCGCTTGTCGACATGCTTGGCATATTGGGATTGGACACTATAAATCTGTTTATCCGATTGAAGCTGGTATGTTTCTCGATAATAATTAACATATAATTCATCTCTGCAAATTATAAGTTCCTTTGGCATAGTACCGTCGCCTTCCCAGTAAATACGACCCGGTGATAGTTTAAAACTGTAGCGATAGGAATGCGACGTGCCATAATCGATACCGGTAAGAATGCCTTTATGCGACGTGTAGGAGTCAATTTTTTTCACCCTGAGGAGATATCCGTCTGCAGCTTCAGAAGTCCACTCTTTTTTTGACTCTTTTGTACTACAGCTACAACTTCCGATGCTGAATACAATCAGTAGATTTAATAACAATTGTTTGATTATGCTTTTCAATCTCACATACTCCACTATTTTTTCACGGTAACTTGCGGGCGATGGCAAATTCCGACTTCATGCCCGATTGCCCACTACTAACCAAGTTATACCAGCCTTTACAAACCATTTCTTTCTTAATGACTTTGCATTTCAATGGGATATCTGTCTCTGTTACCGACCAGTTTTTGTTTTCCTCTGTAGTTTGTCGGCACGCACGTAATCCGGTGGGCAGCCCGCTGTCCGCAAACAACAATTCACATTCAAAGGTAAACTGATTTTTTACGAAGGCATAATGCTTCCCATTTTCCTGACGGAGGATGACTTTCCGCAACGCCGCGTATTCATTATCACTGCCGTATAACTTACCGGTAAGCCATTTATTCTTTTCCGCCTCGGCATCGTCAGCCAATACTGTATTCATCCCGATGACACTGATAACCACCAACCCAATTAGATAGATTATTTTCATCTTGTTTCCCCTGTAGAAATATTGACACAATAATGGGATTTAATTGCTACAAGCTAGGCCTTTTTGTGTTTCGCAAAAAAATAGCGCAGCCCTTTATCAATTTCAGCTATCGCTTCCTCGGATGGAATCCCTGCAAAAGTAAGTTCCATCGACACAAAACTAAATATATTAGAAATCTTACCAATGTCAACAAAATTAACACAACACTTGGTAACTCCGCTTTTGTCTAATCTATTGCGATTCTGGTTATCCAGGACGACAGCCGATTTTTTGTACTCGCTTATTTGATACTTATTATTTTCCATTGCGATTAACGTCTCAATATACGTATCCAGTTTGGGAACGACATTCTTGATAAAATCTGCAAATTTATCTTTTGCGTTACTATGGAAGCGATGCTCTGCATTACCCTGCTTTTCTGCATTAACACTGGGCCGACGTGGAAACACCACGCTCGGCGTCTCGATGTGAATACAATAATACTGTTGCGTTTTTTTATTTGACGTACTGCCACTCATAATTTGGCCTCGTTACGTGTTCATTTCGCCTTTTCTATCACTCAACACACTGATTATAGCCGACAACGAAAATACTATCTTGATGGCTGATGGAATTCCAGATGTTTCTATGTATTTTTTTGTCTTTGCCGGAACGACATAAATCATTCTTCCGATAATCATCTCTTCCGGTAGAAAACCCCATGCACGGCTGTCTCTGGAATTGTTGCGGTTGTCGCCCATGATAAAATAATTCCCTGGCGGTACCTCAGCATCAAAATCACAGTTCGACATCGCATGGCTGACTGCAATGTCATAGCGGGTATTGAATATCTCTTCTGCAAGGATTATGAAATTATCATCTTGTGAGAGTAACGTATATGTCGCTGCTGTACTATTCACACTTAATCGATTATTTTTGTATTGTATTCTATCCCCCGGCACACCAACCGCTCTTTGTATAAACTATATCTTTGGATCTTCAGGGTAATCAAACACAATCGTATCACCGCGGTGAATTTTACTCGTGAGTTTAGCATTATACGGTATAGGGCAAGTGCCAGTCTTATTCTTGCCTCATATTCAGCGGCAACCCAGGGATAGGGATACCTGGTTGGTTTCCCTAACTCGGCAAGCCACATGTCCAATTGTTTGGCTTGCGCTACGATTTCCAGTCCTGCTTTATGAGTATCACTATTCGACCCGGCAAAAATTCCTAACAAAGCATAATAGCCATTTTTTTCCTCAGGTGGTGGCTGATACACCTGATTTATAATTTCTGCAACCCTGGTAAAAGATCATCGTCAAATTGGTAATAAACAATTATCCCTAAAAATAAAATAATGGGGTCATAAGCATCCAAAGTAGGATTTTTTTAAATATTCTGGATAACATGGGCAATTAGTCTGTCACAAGTTGATTTTTTATACTTTTAATCATTTTCAACTCCTCCAGTTTTGGATTCATACGGATCTCTTTTATTGCTTTTTTGTAATACGAGCACAATGGATCTTTCAGATACCGATGCACCGTTTTATAGTTAATTTCTTTTAAAGCACAGAACAAGGCCAGAGTATAAACCAGCTCGTATTGCGACAAGTAGCCCAGTCGCCGGTATGACCAGCCTTGGAGGTTGCCATCGGTGAACTGTTGGAAGTGGAAGGCATTGTTTGCTTGAAAAATACCAAATCCTAAAAACACTGCAAGCAAATCCGTTGCGTGTTCATGATATTCCTCACCGCCTGGAGATAACTCCTGACAGGTTGCTGCCAGGTAATGTGCCAGTTCATGTGCAAAGGTTGCGACCAAGGCCTCAGGGTAACGAACAAGTTCAGGATTAAAGCTAATAACCACCTTTGATTTGTCGTCGTCGGTCCGGCTCACTGAAAATGTCCCTGCCGGTCCGCGTGGTGCATTCTCAATGGAAATTGTCGCGCCAATCCGGGTATCCGTATCCGGCTCCTGCGCTATCAGGGTACACTGCCATTGATCCATCCCGGCATGGGCTCTAACTCTCTGGAAGGTGGATACCGCCACCTCCCCAGGTTCGGTGACTTTATCAGGAAAATGCCGGTTAGATGGCGTCACCAGAATCGTAACATCATAAAAAACATCTGTCCCGAAGTTACGCAACGCCCAGCTAAACATCGCGAAGATCCAGTCCACAGTGTCTGGATCTAATAATGATTTTGATTTGAAGAGTCCCAACATTTTAAACAGCCCCTTGTTTAAATATTTTTAGTTGGTGTTAATCAAAAAAGATGAAACCAATGCTGCAAATATTCAATCATCATAAAACTCACGCTTCTTGTTATGAGATTTCGATTCCAGTGACGCTATCCCGTGTCAGCGAGCAACTGTTTTGAATATGAGATATTTCTCTTTCGCCTGGTTATTCTTATTACTTTACTTCAATAATTACGTTGCAGGATTTTACAGGCTTCGAGTGATTTGTAATTACATGCCTTCTCTAGATCAGCACGCGACGCCTGCATATCTCCCTTATGTTTATATGTACCGGCCCGCTCAAAAAATGCCTGCCACTGTACGGATGTCGAATCAGGTATTTATCCCACAGCTCAACGATGTCTTGCCACCGACCTTCCCGTGCATATAACCAGTCCACATGTTGATAGGCCAGAAAATAGTCCGGATCAAGCTTAGTGACATGTAACATGTCCGATAACGCCGCATTGTAGTTATTCATTTTTTCATGCGTCAAGCCACGGAATAACCACAAATCACGATCCACGCTGCCAGGATGTAGCAACTTATCAAATGCCTGCAGGGCTTCTTTGTAACTGCCTGTTTTATACAAGCCATAGGCGATCTGTTCTGGTGAGTTTTTTGTGTTTTCCTGCAGCGCCATAAGACGGTTCTTGTTTGCTATCCCATTAGCAATCATTAACCCAAAAAGAATGATGAATAATATTAAATTTCCAAAAAAATAAAACCGCGCCCTCCCAGCACGTTGTGTCAATTCTTTATCTCGAAGCTTCGCGAACCTTCCGCTGACAATAAACCCTATTAACCGCCATAGACTCGCTAACTCGCCAGCGGAGTAATGTGTTCTCATACCAATCCCGTCTGTACCAATATAAAATTTTCGTTTATTACCACCCGGGTGTCCGGCTGGATAGGTTTTAAATAAACGTACAACTGGACTACCCAACTGGGTATATATCTTAAGATGGTTATCTTGTAGGTATTGGGCTAACGGCCCGATGCACCGCAGCCACAGCAGCGCGAACACAGCGGCAACAGGAAATATGACCAGAATTACCGGCAAAAAAGGATTGTTTGTCATCACACGGCCGTTTCCCAAGTTAAAATAAGTTAGTGCCAGAGTAGATATTCAACTTCTGAAAGCAATGTAATAGCTCCTGCTTTTTTTTCTAACGATATGCCATGTTCAACATCAATAGTATATTTTCTTGATATAAATTTGTCAGCTTATCCTTATCGCCTGCTGTTCAATCTCTGCAGCGGTGGAGTCTGATCTTGAGCAGTTTTTGGTGGAGAGTTCTTATCGGTCGTATACAGTGACACTGAAACCACTCAACGTTTCATAAATGATCGGTTCAATCTTGTCCCACGACCCACCCGCCAGACCGCAGCCGATACGCGGCATATGAACCGTAGCATTGTGTTGTTTGGCAAACACCGCGACCTTTTCCAATCCTTGGCGAACCGCATCATAGCGGATCGGCGGTTCACCTTTTAGCCCCTTCGCGATTCCATGCTGGCCAATGAGATTAGCAACATACACCCCACCACCGACATCCACAAATTGTACATCACCCAACACGGGTTGGGGTGAACGGACAAACGAAGCGCGATATTCCTTTTCGGGAGAAGACCAACGGTGACTGACTGCCAGTACAAAACCTTTACCCCATTTGCCGACATCGTTGCAAATATGAACCAAGAGCTTCATACCGTCACCTATCGGTGCCGTCGCATCGCCTTTTATGCACTCAATGCTCATTACTTTGATATTGCATTCTTCTACTTTTCAAGTGTTTCCATTCATATCCCTATGCCGTGCCAGAAAATATTTTAATGCCTGACTGCTTAGCTTCCCACCCCATGAATTGCGTAACATAGTAAAGTCGATGAATATATAAATCTCTCCCCTTTATTTTGCTTTTATTTTTTCGCGTATGGCAAAAAATTGGAATATCCAGCGTTTGCTTGTTGGATTTGTCCATGTTCACTTTATCTTAATAGGTATATTTTTGTAATCGGTATCTTGGGTACCGTTTTTAGTATAAACCACCGTCAATTTAAGATCGTCAACAACAAGCTGCTCTACGATTCCCTCTGTTGAGTCGATGTGTGTGTCAGAAATTGCTAACGTATCAGATTTTCCACAAAGATCAAACTTCGGTTCGCTTCCATATAATTCGTAAAACGATTCCTTTTTATTAAAGCCGGCTATTCTAAGATATATGAAATATTCTCCACCTTTGATATTGATTTTTTTGACTTGCGTCACAGCGTCAGCGACAAAACACTCATTCTCAGACGAGCAGGCAATGACACTGAGCATCAGCGAAAAAAACAAAACCAATAGTTTAATGTTCATGGCAGGCAACTATTTCCATGCCTCATACCAAACAGCCGTATAAGTGAAGTCCTTTGCAACACCAATTATTGTGAGATAATGCGCTAATCCATCAGGCATTTTTAAAATAAAATCTTTAGCAAGCGGTATATTAGTAATATTATTTTTAGCGAAAGATTCAAAATCGTATACACTCTCAACGCTCCAAAAACTCATGTAAAGATTATCGCCTCCTTTAGTTGTTTTGACATGTAAATGGAATCTGTGATCAGTATTTTTTAGTGCTTGATTTGACTGTTCCACTAAAAGTGCCCCATCGCCAAGTATACAGCCCTGTCTACTAGCACTTCTCTTTCCTTGCTTGAGTGATAGGGAATAACTCGATTGTAAAAAATCAGGATCACTAGTCTTTATTAGTGCGATAGGCTTCTTCTTGGTAGATTTTTCCTTTATGTGATTTTTTAACGCAAGCATCGCATCAGAAACGATAATCGATTTGATATATAATTCTGGATTAATTTTAATGGATTCACTGCACCGTTAACATAGTGATTTGCTAGCCTTGCAGCCTCATCATAACTTTTAAATTTCCCTCCCCACCACAGAGCTTCAAATAGTTCCTTCATAAACTCCTTTTCATCATCAGTAAATGATTTATTCAGTTTACCCTTACAAGACAAATAGTTTATTGTGTTTTGCAAAAAATCGAAGCTATCTTTTGATTCCAAAACCGCCACTTTTCCCATATGCCATAGTGGTGCGCTGGGTATGTTTTCTCGATCTTCGAGGCATTCATTACCTTTTTTTATCAGTTCTTTTAAGCTCATAGAACACCTTTCATTACTCTCCATTGATGTGTGGTCACGCTAACAAGCCTAATGGTAATTGTCAACTGGGTTGATGTGTATGTACAAACGCTGCACGATATTCTTTCTCAGAGGCAGGCCAACGGTGACTAACTACCACCTTTACCCCATTTGCCGATATCGTTGCAAATGTGGACCAATAGCTTTGTACCGTCACCTATCGGTGCAGTGGCACCGCCCTTGATGTAGTCAATGATCATTACTTAACAGTAGCGTTGTGTGAGTATTTAAATTTGTCATCTTTTTCCTGCCAACCCCACCACAGGTGGTAATTTCACTTTTGCTGAAAAAAATGTGTTAGTTCAAGTGCGACCCACGTGAAAAATTTGAAGTGTTTAGTTTTGAAGAAGGCATTCA
>JANNJI010000696.1:0-9737 GCA_031405795.1 Gammaproteobacteria bacterium | reverse complement strand
GCGGCGGCCTGCACCTGCCGGGCGGTCACCGCGCCGAGCAGCCCCGGTAGCTCGTTGAGCAGCTCGGCGCGGTCGCGCTGCTGCTCGAAGACGGCCATCGTCGTGGCGCGCCCGAGGACCGAGTCGACCTCGCGCAGGTAGCGGGCTGTCATGCGCGCGACGGTGCATGGCGGCGCTGCAGCCCGGCGCAGCGAGCAGCTTTAGCGTTGTTGAGCAGGGCGGCAAGCTGGGCGCTCGCATCGAGGACGCGTTCTTACCCGACTTGGCGTCGAGGAAGAAGTTTGCAGCCCACCGACGTGGCATTGGTGACGACGCTGGCGGTGGGTTTCGACAGGGGTGCGGGTGCAGAAGCCGCCATCGGATATTCATCGAATGCTCCTTCGGGCTCATGCATCTGTTTCATGCTTATTTCTTCGCTACCGTCTTTGCTACGTAGACGCTTTAGTTTTTCTTGTCTGAGCATGACCGGTGGCGGCGTCCATTCGCTGACCCGCCACGGCGCGAGTTGCGGTTGTTCGCCGCCGATGTGCGCTTGCGCGGTGGATAATTGCAATTCAACGTCATCCCAGTCTTCACCGGTGGATTGCTGCACCATGGCCATGTAGTTAATGGATAACTGTTTGGCCGCGCTGTCGACACGCAGATCGTAGACAGGATACCAGTGCGGGCCGTATACCATGTACTGCAAGGTAAGTGTCATGTCGCCGGGAGTCGTGTTGCTTACCGACAAGGCCACTTGATAATCCTGTGCACGCGTATCGCCGTGATGCAAATCGTTGATTTGTTGCTGAATGCGCCGAACTTCATTTTCCAATTGCCGGTTACGAATTTCCAGATCACGTTGTTCACTGTCCAGGGCGGTTAGCCGCTCGCGATAGAATTCCACCATCTTGATCCACCGTTCCGGTTCCAGGCGATAATTATTGGGTTCGTCACCGCTGTGGGTCAGGGTGGCGGCGATTTTTTCAATGAATCCTCGCTCTTTGTTGACACGGGTGAGGTGATCGTGAGTTTCACGTTGTTTCGCCTCGAAACCTTCCAGTTCTTTATTGAGACTGGCGACCTGGGCATGCGGTGTTTCGGTGTAATACTGACGCGTACATTTGATGTCATGCAACACCCCACCGCCCGTCCCGTTGACTTGGATACTATCGGCATCCAACGACTCTGGCAGTCGGGTAAACCAGAGAGTGTGCTCGCCTGCATCCAGTGGCAATGTGGCCTGACGCGTTATCTGAGCGCGATCGGAGTAGATCGTTACGGCAGAAATGTGGCTGGTAAGGGTGATGGGATTCATAAAGTATCCTTGTTTGTTATCGTTGGTCTGAATTTTAGCTGATTAGGCTTCATTTTCGTTATTTTTCGAACCCATTGGGCTGCTTTTTTTCGGTGTCTGTAGTGCTATACGTTCGCTAATAACGTGGAAGACGGCCATGATACTGTATATACGGCAGTGGACTTTAAGAAACGGGGCCTTTATTCTCAATCTTTTCTAGTATAAAAAACTCAACGCTATGATTGTGCATTTAATATCCAGAATAACCCAATTCACTCTGCTCCCGTTGGGTGTAGGGTTTGCTCTACATGTATGGGCAGAGAACGTATCGATGCCGCTGGTCTCGCTCTTTGATGTGGATGGCAGCATCATTGTGGAGATGCGTTACTTTAGTGATCATAATTTTACTGCCGGACAAGTACCCGGTTACGAAGTCAATAAGTGCTTATTAATAAAAGACGTGGCACAGGCGCTGAGTGCCGTGCAAAAGGAATTGCAAAAACAAGGCTTGAGCCTGAAAGTATATGATTGTTATCGGCCACCAATAGCCGTTGATCATTTTATGCGTTGGACCGTTGATGCGAATGAAATAAGTATGAAGCAGGCTTTTTATCCTCACGAGGAGAAGACCGAGCTGGTCGGCAAGGGATATATTGCCGAGCGATCCGGCCATAGCCGCGGCGACGCTATCGACCTGACACTGGTGCGTTTACCACTTGCCGCACACCCAGCGTTTGATAAAGTCCAACAACGGGATTGTACCGCGCCCGCCACGCAACGTTTTGCTGACAACAGTGTGGATATGGGCACAGGTTATGATTGTTTTGATATTCGTTCGCAGACTCTGCACCCGGATATACAGGGTATAGCTCGGGCGAACCGCTTGTTACTCAAACAAGTGATGGAACGCCATGGTTTTACTAATTATAAAAAAGAATGGTGGCATTACACCTATAGTAAGCCCTATGGGCAAAAACAGTTTTATAATGTGCCGATAAAATAATTGTGATTAACCGATGGCCCGGTTATTAAGCCATACTAATTAACAGAGGATTACATTATGCTCAGTTCCAGTCATCCAGTTCGATATTTCCTATCGTACAACGGCCGAAAATTATTGCGCACAGTTCAGGATAATTTTCTATCAGCAACCTTTGCGCACACACAGCAAGACACGCCTCTACCCTATTTGCTTAAACAGGAAAACTCGCCGATCTATCGTAATTTTCGTCAGGTACGACGTGCAATGTTTGATAACAAGATCACTAATCTACGTCTGGCCTTGCAACACATCAACGGTACCGTGATTGAACCGGGCATGACCTTCTCGTTCTGGAACGGTGTGGGTAAACCCTCTGCGGCCAAAGGTTACCTGCCGGGACTGGTGATCGAACGTGGTGAACCGCGCGATGGAATCGGTGGTGGTTTGTGCCAACTGGCCAATATGATCCATTGGCTGGCCTTGCACAGTGAGTTGACGGTGACCGAACGACACCGGCATAGTTTTGATGTTTTTGCCGATGATCATCGTAGCGTGCCATTTGGTAGTGGCGCGACCATTGTTTATAACTATAAAGACCTGCGCCTGACCAATCACACGGCGGCAACGTATCAATTGCGATTTGATCTTGATGCACAGCAGTTAACCGGCGTCCTGTATTGTTCACAAATGCCTGTGCGGAAATATCACGTGGAGGAGCGTGATCATTGCTTTATCACTGTAGGTGATAACCTCTATCGACGTAATAGTCTCTATCAACATTGTCACGATAGCCAAACCGGTGAACAAAAGTCGCATTTGTTATTTCATAATTTTTGTCTGTGCCGTTATGCTCGGGATGAGGTAGGCTTATGAACAGACTTTTATTTGTCGCGCTACTGAGCATGTTTTCGTTTTTTGTTCATGCCGAGGATATCGCCGTCTTGGCCGCCAGTGCCACCAGCAGTACGAAAAACTCCACTGACATCACCTGCCTACTCGATAGCAAATGCAAAGGCAAGTGGCAACCCGCCTCGCGTGATGCCGGCGTGGATGAGGGTATTTATTTGCAATTCTCATCCGCCGTGTCCCTGTATTCCATTGAACTGGATATCGTCGATGACAATACCGATCCCTCGCTCGTGTTGTATTTAAACGGTAAGACCACCGGCCCCGATGATGTTGTCTATATAGTCAACAGCAGCAAACAGCCTGAGAGTAAAATGGTAACCTATACCTTTATGGGCCGTGATGAGGATAACTTTCAGCATTCATTACACACTGATGCACGCGCGGTATTTATTAAAATCAACGGGTTTTCCACCATGCAAGCGCATAAACCCACTTTCAAGGCATTGCGTTTTTATCGTCGCCTCAAGACTGACGATCCCAAAAAAGTGGTTACCGCACTTGTGCAGTTTAGATTACCGGCTATTGTCAAGACAGAGATCAACGCCAGCTCAATACTGGCACCCACCACCGCTTATCATCCTGCCAATCTATTTGATTCACGTTATGACTTCGCCTGGTCAACAGATGGAGCCAAGGTTAATGGCATCGGAGAAAAACTCAACCTGACCTTTGCACACGAGGTAAATATTGCCGGCCTGTATGTATGGAACGGTTATCAACGCTCAACTACACACTTTGATAAAAACGGACGGGTGAAATCCTTACAGCTGACCTCCACACAGGGCGACAGCCAACGTCTGGCATTGGAATCTACCTCTGGTTTACAAAAAATTACCCTGGCCAAACCACTACTGAAAGTAAAACAACTGACCATCGAAATTGCGGACATCTATAAGGGCAGCGCCTACAAAGATGTCTTGATCTCAGAGCTGCGCTTTATTGATGACCAAGGGAATATTGTGTTGCCCAATGTCGGCTTGCCCAAAGTAGTTTATGAAAAAAAGTGGGATGATTTTATCGGTAGCTCATGGAGTACCTTTCTGCAAACCATTTCACCCGGCATGAGTGAATGCATTAACAGTTGTAATACTAAACGGCTGCGCTTACGTCCTAATGGTACCTTTGTGATTTATCTGGATTTTGGTGGTAGCGGAGACGGCAGCGTATCAGCCAATGTGCTGGAAGGCAACTGGGCAGTCGAACAAGACAAGTTACGCATCTTTGGTAAACGCTATACCACAGAGCTACACAGTTCGGACTACGTACAAGCTGCAGAAAATAAGACAGTGCCAACCGCCAAGATATTCCAAAGTTATCTTACCTTTACCCGTTATAACGATTTATCCAAAGACAAACAGGAAAAAGTCTTTCAAGCGCTGGTTAAAAGCAGGCCTCAACCCACAGCGGGCCAGGGTGGTTTTACCTGGGAAAAAACCTGCAACATCGCCCCCGACAGTCAGAATGATTTATTATTTTCCAGTTCATGGCAGGCACTGCTGGATAACACACGCAGATATATTGAAAAAATAAATCCTTATTATATTGAATCGTCCGTCGTAACGGATCTGTTTATGCCCAGCAACAA
Organism: Gammaproteobacteria bacterium; assembly: GCA_031405795.1. Taxonomy (GTDB): domain Bacteria; phylum Pseudomonadota; class Gammaproteobacteria; order UBA6429; family Thiohalophilaceae; genus JACQBC01. The sequence goes on along the minus strand of JANNJI010000696.1, from coordinate 4,985 downwards.
CGTCTATGGCTGTTACGTAGGTTGTTAATAACGCGGATGCAAGGCCGTTTTCACTTTGTTTTCAGCCTGTCACTGGTTGTGTTTTCCGTGTTGCTGTTTTGGCAATTATCACAGGATACGTTTTTACGCGGCCCGGATGCCTATTACTACGCCCTCCAGGCGGATTACTGGGCGACAACCGGTAACGTCAAGATTCCCGACAGCTCAATTGTACACCGCATCAATGGTTTGTTGACCCGCGCCGGAATGGGCGCTGAAACCGCTATTCGTCTCTGGACCTGTTTGGCATTGCTCATATTGGGTTTGTTAAGCGGCCTGTTGCTACGGCATAGCAATACATTTTTAATGGTGAGCGTGACCGGCTGGTTGTTACTCTCGCCCTCTTTATTGTTTATTGCCATCGAATTTTCAACCCTGTTCAGTATGCTATTCGTATGGCCCATCGTAGTGTATTTTCTGACGCGCCCTAAGCCTTACACAATACTTGCCATTGTACCTGCTTTGCTCGCGGTATTTATACACAAAGCCGCAATACCACTGAGTGTTTTGATTTGTGTATTGGTATTGCTGGAGAATCGTCAAACGCTTTTTTATCGGCACAAAACGGTGCTTGCGATGTTGACCTCCGTTGTCCTGGTGGCAGGCTTGTATTTTCTAAAAAGTGATCACCTTCACTGGCTTGATCTGCAACGTCTGGGGAATTGGCACAACCTGTCACCCGGGGTGGTAACTTTACTCAGTCGTGAAGCCGTGCCACTGGCGATAAAACTTGAATTAATCGGCAGTATACTGTTGTTATCAGTTGCCATCGTGTTTTATTTAAAACGAACCCCAGATCAGCGCTGGCCGGTATATTACGCCCTCGCCCTGATGATACCGGCATGGTTTCCCTTCTCTGCAGATGAAGTTCTGGGTGCTGGTGAACGCTACGCGATGTTGATTCCCTTTCTGGTCATGCTGTCGGTGTTATTGTTAGCGTCAAAACAAACGGCGGAAGTAAAACCTAAACAGGCTTATGCCGCTCCGTTACTGTTGATAACATTGCTAACCGCCAGTTTTTGGCGTCTTTCATACAGTCATCCCACGTATCTGGATCCGGACAACCGTGCCTACGCCAATATCAGTCAGCAAATTTTGCAAAATGATATTCCAATGCTGATTGCCCACCGGGGCTTGAATTTTTACTATAAATTTAAAACACACAGGGAATCGTTCCCTTATGAGCCTGAATCACATTGGAATAAGCTGCGTATCTGGCGATTGACTTATAACATTACCGCGGATGAATTTACCTATCATCTGCCTGAGCCCTGTGACTGGGGCAGTGGTTTGGTAAAATCCGTGGATGAAAAAAATTATTACCTGATTCGCGAAGATTGCTGGGTAAAGTTTCGTGAAGCCATACGAGAAGAGGAAAATCAGGACCTCTATGATCGCATCTGGCATTACTGGCGAAACCCATCCAAAACCAGACCCGGTTTTTTATATCGTAAGCATAAAAATGATCGCAGCGAACAGCAAGACGAATTCTCAACGTTTGAATAGTGTCCACCGCTTTCCCCAGGCACCCTGCGGTATTCGTTGTTCATCTATTATTCGCGCCAAAACTGAAGCACAGTTTTAACTCTGGCGATTATTGTGAGAACCACTGCCCAGGACATACCGGATTCGCTGCTGAGGCGGTGAATTTAGCCACATTATATCTGGGTACCGGTGATGCCCAGCGGTACTGCGTCGTTGTGGCAAACAAAGCTGACATTGCGTGAAACAGTGAGCAATGTACATGTGAACCGGTAGCGATTTTACAGGGTATAAAACAGTGAAAAGACGCGGCGAGCCGCTATAGTTGAGTATGTTCCCTTTTGAGTCAGGTATGACGCATGTTATTTGAGCAGATTTTTCGCTCATTGGTGGAGAACACCAATGATGTGATCATGGTGTTGGACGACACGACACTGGAAGACGGTGGGCCGAAGATTGTGTATGTGAACCCGGCCTTTGAACAGCTGATGGGTTACACAGCGCAGGAGGTGATGGGCCAGAATCCGAAGCTGCTACAAGGGCCCAACACTGATGACAAGACCCGCTTTGAAATCCGCGATGCCATGCGCCATGGCAAGGGTATTCGTACCCAAATCCTGAATTATGACAAACACGGCAAGGAACTATGGCTGGACATCAATATGGTGCCGTTGTTCGATGCCGATGGCGAGTTGGCATACTACGCAGCAATTGAACGCGACCTGACCGAATACAAACGTTTACAGTCGCATCTTGAAAACATGGCCACCACCGATAGTTTAACGACGTTACCCAATCGCGCCGCATTAATGGACAGTGCGGCAAAGGAGTTTGACCGTGCGCGGCGTTATATACATCCCTTATCGGTGGTGATGATCGATGTGGATCACTTTAAATCAATTAACGACAAACATGGTCATGCGGTGGGAGATCAGGTGTTACGCGCCTTGGGCGAAATATGCCAACGTGGCTTGCGTGGTTCGGATTTGCTCGGCCGTGTCGGTGGTGAGGAGTTTGTATTATTGTTGCCGGATACACCGCAAGCCAATGCCGCCTATGTTGCTGAACGTATGCGTGAACAACTGGCTAAATCGCCGATTACCTTGGGAACACTGACGTTGACGATTACCGCCAGTTTTGGTGTCGCCTGTCTGAGTGAACAAGACGCGGACTTCAGTGCCATCCTCAAGCGCGCCGATGAAGCGATGTATCTCGCCAAGCAGAACGGCCGTAATCAGGTGAACGTGGCGTTATAATCAATACCGATATAAGCAACGTTCGTCGCTGCAACGGCCTACGACGGAAGAAATTCGAAAGGTATGGTCAACGTAAACGGCCCACCTTTGCGCTCGCCAAATTCAAATTGCCGGATACGGGACAGGATACTTTCTTCCAGCGTGGGATCATTGAGTTCACTGGATGTGATCTTAACCGAGGATATTTTACCGCTAGGCAGGACCGTCACCTCAACTATCAGCTTACCCTTCAAGCCGGGATTGGTGCGCCGCGCGCGTTGATACAAGTTGTGCAATTTACTTTTATTTTGATCCATCACGTAGCGAACGTCTTCTTCTGTGCGCGACCCGTCGTTTTGTGATGAACCTCGTTTTGTTCCAGAGGTGGCGGGTGTTGCCGTTTTTGTGTTGTTCGCACTGTTGGCGGCAAGCAGTTGATCGCGCGCCGCTTTACTCTGCACCTCGTCCAGCTTGGTCGTACCTACCGCTGCCACATGTTTGCCACTGCCAACACCACCACTGCCTTTACCGGCATCGGCAGTGAGTATTTGGGTATTAACCGTCGCGGCCGTTGATTCTGATTTTGTGATCGTGCGACTGATCATGCTATCGACGTTGGATGTGTCAATTAAATCCGCCAATTCTTTAACATGCGCTAACAATCCTGACTGTTCAGCCTTTTTGCGCGCACTTTCCTGGGTCTTGGTTAACGGCTTGCGATCCTCAGGCCGTTCCCGCTGCACTTGCGGCTCTTTTTTCGGCTCAGGCAGTTTCGGTTTGGGCTTTTCCTCCGGTTTTGGTTTGGGTGGCGGCTTGGGCCTTTCCTTAAATATTTTTGCAATGCGATCCGGAATCGCTTTGCGCACCTCACGTTTTTCTGCGGGAACATCCACTGTGGCCAAATAGATACTGGCTAGCACAAATATCGTCAATACCATACCCAAAATGACATTAAAGGTATGGTCTGTTTTGCCTTCAGGACGCCATTTAAGCGCCAAGTTTTCATATGCCATTACTGACATTATTTTTTACTCTTGGACTTTTGATAGGCGGCAAAAGCAATTTGTGTATAACCTTCATTACTACACGTTGCTAGTATCTTTTTAAGTAACTGATAAGGTATGGTCTCGTCACCCATAATTGTCACTGCACGTTTTTCCGTATTGGCTGGCTGTCCCAGAAGAACCTTGGATGCATGAAACTTCAATTCTTTGCCAAGCGGGGCGATTAGACTGTCATTCGACGCCGACGCTGCGGCGACAGTCGCCACTTGTACACCCTGAACCAGGACACTCTCTTTGGTCACTTCAATGATCAGGGTTTCTTCTGGTTGACGCTGTGAAATCGTGGTGGGTAATTTTAGATTCTTGGTGCTGGGTAAATTTTGCGAACTGGTGCTCACCAATAGGAAAAATACCAGGATCGTAAATATGTCCATCATGGAAACCAGATTGAGCTCCGAGCCGCCATTGAGCTGCTTAAAATGCTGCATACGTTTGGATCGGCCAGTAACTTTGTGTTTTTTCATTTTGACCCTACGTGGAGCTTATTGAACAACTGGGCTCGCATCGCCGATAGATATTTCTGGAAATAATTCATACGATTCCACGCTAAGGCCTTTGGCTACATCTGCGGTACGCACGTAGTCCATTACCCTAATCAACGTTTTGTAGTCAACAGCGGGTTCAACCAAGAGGGTAATACTTTTCTCATTGGGGAAACGTGATTTTATTTCCAATAAGAAATTGCTGAACAGTTGCCAATTTGTTTCGCCCTTGGTGCGATCAAAGCGTTTTATCAAGCCAATGTTGCCGTCCTGAACATCAAAACTGTTTTCGCGCAACACCAATTCTAATTGTAATTTTAGTGCAGCAGGTTTGTCCTGACTTGCATCCAGCGCCGGGATATTCAACTCAACAATGGTAATCTCAGTAAAGACGGCGGTAATCAATAAAAACGGCACAAGAATAACCATCAAGTTCATGAATGCCGTGATATTGAGTTCTTCAACCTGCTTAAGATGATTTGCAAAATGTTTTTTCATGATACCACTGCAGTGTTATTCTTTAACCAACATGTTTAATGACTTAACCGCTGCCTTTTCTAAGGTGTCGATCAGGTGCGCTGTTTTGGTTACCAGGTACCAGACAGGAGCCTGTCTGCCGCACGTAACCGTCCGGGCGTGCTCTCGGACGGAAGCCGGAAGCCCAGGGCGATCGAGCGCCGGGC
>JANNJI010000695.1:0-3151 GCA_031405795.1 Gammaproteobacteria bacterium | reverse complement strand
CCCGCCACGGGGATCTCGATGTCGCCATAGATGCGGCGCAGCTTGGCGTCGCCCTCCACGCGCGGTGCGAGCGCGCCGTGCAATTGCAGCGTGACATCGGCGTCCTCCGCGGAGTAGGCCGCCGCTCGCGCGATATCCACCTGGTCGAATGGAATCGACGAAGCGCCCTTCCCGGCCACGTCGATGTATTGCAGCAGGCCGCTCGCGCCGAGGAAGCGCGTGGCGAGCGCATCCATGTCGTGGCGCTGGTGGCTCTCCAGCACGTAGGACTGCAGCAGCGTGTCGTGCATCACGCCGCGCACCGTGATGCCGTAGTTGGCGAAAACGTGGCGGTCGTACTTGGCGTTTTGTCCCACCTTGATGCGCGCGGCCGCCTTGTTCTTGGCGAACTGGTAGGAACAGATAACGATTTCAGGTATCTCAAACGGGCGAAACTGGCCCTGTTTGATAGCGGCATTATAAGATTTACTTTCCAGAATCCGGCAGGGGAGAAAGAACTTTTCCGACAGCTCCTGATACCACTGCTTGCGCAAATTGGCAGGCGTGATTATCAGAATGCGATGTTTGCGCTCGGCCCATTTTTGCGACAACACCAAACCGGCTTCGATGGTTTTGCCGAGACCGACCTCATCCGCGAGCAAGGCACCTTTGGACAGTGGCGACTTGAAAGCAAAAAGCGCGGCATCGATCTGATGAGGATTCAGGTCTACCTGGGCACTTGCCACAGCACCTGCAAGCTTTTCCACACTGTCAGAGGCGCAGCGCTTGGTTAGCTCATGCGCGTAGTATTTGGCGTGGTAGTCGGTTATCACTTTATGCTTTATTACCGTTGAGTGATTCGTTAAATAATTGTTCCGAAATGGTGTCCACTAACCGAAGCAGCTGGTTGCAGCGTAGGCAGTCTCCAGGCTGACACGCGGCTGCATTGTCGGGCTGAAGCCCGACCTACCACCCCGACCGCAGAAGCGCTATCGCAAAGAGGTGAACAGGAAGCCAGGACAGTTATTTAGTGAAATAATATTAATCTCCGGGCACCGGTTCAATCCGCAACGTCTTGGTATCCGCCAGCGGCGGTTTGGCCGGTAACGTGCGCTGCAACAACGTCACAACTTTTTCGCCAGTAGCACGATAACCGGTGAGTTTGCCGCCGATTAAGGCGATGTAGCCCGGTAAGGTGGGGGCGGTGAACATCACGGTCTCGCGCGGTCGATGAAACATGCTTTGTTTCCCGGCGGGCAAGACGCGCAAGCCGCTAAATTGCTTAACCACGCTGTCATTCACTGCGGGGAAATAATGCCGGGCGATATTGCGCAAATAATCAATCTCATGTTCGGTGGCGCTCACCTGTTCGGGATCACCGTGATAGGCGGTTTCGGTTGTGCCGATCAAGGTCTGGCCATACCACGGCATAATAAATACCGCGCGCCGATCGGTCGGCGACTCCAGATAATAAATACCTCTGGGCGCGGGTTGCTGCAAGATCAAATGGGTGCCCTGCACTAATTCCATCGCCGGAAAATCCGCGAGGGGTTTGATTGTCGCGTGTACCGTGTCCACCCACGGCCCTGCCGCATTGATCACCGTGCTGGTACGCAATAATCCCGACTGATTACCGTGTTGATAGGCAATATGATATTCACCGCTTTGATACTGCACCTGTTCAACACTCGCCGGACACAACAAGCTCGCGCCGAGTTGCTGCGCCGAGGCCATCACCGCACGGGTTAATTTCACATCGTCGGTTTGCCCGTCCCAATATTGATACACCGCCTGCAACCCGCGTTGTTCCAAACCATCCAGGTTATTCCATTTATACTGCGGCACGCGGCGAAAACACGCGTGCGGGCGCAAGTTACCGAGCAAGGCATACAGGGACAAACCGGCAAGCATGGTGAGTCGATGACGGGACGAGGATTTATAAACTGGGATATAAAATGTCGTGTATTTGACTAAGTCCGGCGCGTTACGAATTAATAATTCACGTTCATACAGTGACTGCCGCACCAAAGAAAACTGTGCGCTTTCCAGATAACGCAAGCCGCCGTGAATAAGTTTACTCGACTTACTTGAGGTGCCATGCGCCAACGCGGATTTTTCCAGAACAACGGTACGGTAACCCGCCGCCACCGCCGCCTGCGCCACACCACACCCTTGAATACCGCCACCGATCACCGCGACATCAAAATAATCACTCATACTTCACCCGCCAACAGTTTTACCTGGGTCAACATCCCGGCAATGGCAAAGGTTTCCACCATGTCCACCCCGCGGCGAAAAACGCGTAACGCCTTTTTTGCATCGACACATTCATAGACGGCGATCTTGCTTTGTTGAAACGTCAATTTACCGAAACGCGGCAACGCATCGATATCGGTAAACACGTATTCCGGCTTGAGATCGCGCACGGCAGATGACCGTCGTTCACGCCAATGATCAAATACCGCACCGATGGGATAACCGGTTTGTTTGCGTACCTGCGCCAAGGCAGCCAAGTCATAGGAAATAATAACGCATTGCGTTTGAATCGGTGCAATCACCGCCAGGACTTTATCCAACACGGTCGGAATGCCATTTTTATGTAAACTCACCCGTTTGAGTTCAACAAACGCCGTCACCTGCGGTTGCGTCGCCAGATACTCAACCAATTCGACCAAGGTAGTGATTGGATTGCCGACATATTTGTAACCAAATTTACCGAACTCATGTAACGAAAGGGTTTTTAATTGCGCCAAGGACTGCTCCGGTACACTCCCCGCACAGCCGCACATGCGTTGCAGATCGCGGTCATGAAACAGCACAGGGACCAGATCGGCGGTGAGCTGGATATCAAACTCGACAAATGTTGCGCCTGCCTCCACCGCGGCTCGAATCGCCAATAAGGTATTTTCCGGATACTGCGCCGCATAACCACGATGCGCAACCAGGGTAGGGTAACCTATCTTCACGGTATTTTTTCCTTCGTCAGCTTGTTATCCATTATGCCCACATCCTTTAAGAATTCTAGCAGCCTGTTGAAAAACGTGATCAGGGGATGCAGCGCAAGGCGGAAACGGACGAAAAAGCGCAGTTTACACGGAGTAAATGAGCATTTTGAGTTCGTTTCCAACGCCGCGATGCGCCCCTCAGCGCGTTTTTCAACAGGCTGCTAAAC
>JANNJI010000694.1:0-2033 GCA_031405795.1 Gammaproteobacteria bacterium | reverse complement strand
ATGGCCCGCCACGTTGTGTGAATACATCGTCCAGCGCTGCGGGTCTTCATCCTGGCCTTGGGAACTGGATTCAATCCAGAAACGTTCACCAAAGACGTTGCTCACCGCCAGACCTTTCACGTCGCATAGACTGCCGCTGGGCAAGGTCACCGGTAATAGAAACCAATCGTTGGCATACACCAGGCCAAATTCGATGAGCATCAACTTATTGAGATCGGTCGTATCCGGTTTGATGTCGCCGAAATTGGTCTTGCCGTCTTCAAAACGCCACCAACGCGTGTGTGGCATGCCTTCGAAGCGTACCGGATTGGGCATGAATGATCGGGTGATCGTCTCTTGCACAGCCGTCGCCGGGGTTTCATTGACAACCGGTCCAAGCGTGCTGCGCGTCTGATCGACACTGAAGTTATACCAATCAAGATGGCCGTGATAATATTCTTCCGCGCGTAAGATCTTTTCGGTACCGCCAACCGGTGCCGAACAGGCAAACTGATATTCCAGCCGTTCGGATAACCAGGCATCATTATCCGGATCGGCAGGCTGGTAGAAAAGCTGCTGAAACCAATGAATAAAAGGTGTTTCCAGTGTCTCCAGGATATCCATTTCACTTTGCACCGTGGTGATATTGTGATGCGCGTGCGGCGAGCCTGGCGATAACAGATACAAATACAATGATGCGCCGTCCATCATTCGCTCTGCGGCCGCTGCGAATTTCTGCCAGGCGTTCTGATGCGCACACACTTGTGCGTCGTCACGCCGATCAGGATCGGGACGCGTTATCGCATATTCCTGAATAAATTTTTTGTGCAAGGCGCCCAGTCCCGCCTTGGTAATTAATTTCAACCAATGCCGACCCATCAGCAACCGAATATCCAAGGCGATTTCCTGCGTACCGCTGAACAAGGGAATCGGTCGTTGCTCGACCTGTGCCTCCAGCGGCACCGCTTCATTAAACGATTGTGCGGCGTGACCATCAGCCTGGTATTTTGTCAGGCGGCTGGTGGCCATGTGTATCTTCGCGGTCACCGGTGATCCGGCATCGTCTGCCTTGAACTCACCCATTTGCCATTGTTTTGTCAACATCCATAATGCATCGCGCACTTCTGCTTGCAAGGCACGATCAAAATCCTTGGTGCGCGGTCGGCACTCCAGTCGGTTCCACATCATGATGGTTGGCAATAGGCGTTGTTTGATCAACACCGATTGGATATCAGCGATAGCGACATATTCATTCATTGTCTTGCCCCTGCGCGAGGTGGAATTTATTGTTCAAGGAAAATTTCAGTGCCGCCGTGATTGGATACGCCGTGACTGCGGAGACCAGTGCTGGTAGGAAACGACCGTATTCGGTCGTATCGATCTGCTCCGGTTCAACCGCGCGTTTTTTTGCCATGTCGAGGGTTTCATGTAAGGTATCAACCAGATCCTGCCATTGCCAGGCGCCTTTGAAATCCGACGGTGTGACCAGCAACAAGGTTTGTGGTGGCTCCGTATTGGGTTGATCAAAATGAAAGGCCAGTCCAGCCGTGGTGTCCGGCACCGGAATCACCTCGGTCCATTCATCCAGCAACAACCCGCATTGCGGTTTGCTCTTGTCAAAGTTCTCCGCATAGACGGCGGTGTACAACAGTTTGTCTTCATCAATAACAAACGGTTTGGAAGTTTCTGTAACAATATCCGGATAAGGCAAGGCCAGCCAGTAATCATGTTGACGATGTGGCAGTTGTATGGCCTGTAGCTGCCGACCGCTCCTCGATGCGCAACCCGCTCCTCGCGCCGATCGGCGAGCACAACTTCCCCCCGACCGCCGGCTGCGGCTCCTCCGGTTGCGGTAGCGTCCCGATGCCCGCCGCGCAGCCCGCGCGCGCGCGCCGTTCCAGACCCTGGCCAAGTTCGACTCCGAGTTCCGCGCCGGCCTCGGCTACCACCAGCCCGCCGGGGCGCTCGCCTCCGTCGGCGTCATGGGCGCCGGCTCCGGCGCCACCAATTCCAAATACGTCGCCCGCCGCGAAACCCCCGTCTACATCGCCGAG
>JANNJI010000693.1:0-1808 GCA_031405795.1 Gammaproteobacteria bacterium | reverse complement strand
ACTACGCCACCCTTGCCAGGCTCGCGTCCGAAGCCAAGCCTTTCGCGTCCCTCATCAATCCCGCCGACCCGCGCTCCGCCAACGCAGAGCCGCAATCCACGCACCAATGCACCGGCTTGGAGCCCTTGTGTAAATGGCCGTTATCAATAATCCGTCCCAAGGCGCGGATGATGTCGGCCTCAAATTTAAAATCCATGGTGAGATAAGGATGGTTCCAATCACCAATGACGCCAATGCGTTTGAAATCCTTGCGCTGGCCATCCACTTGTTTACCCGCATAGCTGCGGCAGGCCTTGCGAAATTCCGCGGCGCTAACCTTGACACCGGCCTTGCCGACCTTTTTTTCCACTTGTAATTCAATCGGCAGACCGTGACAGTCCCAACCGGGAATATACGGCGCATCAAAACCACTGAGGGTCTTGGATTTAACAATGATGTCTTTGAGAATTTTATTCAGCGCATGACCCAGATGAATCTCGCCATTGGCATACGGCGGACCATCGTGCATCACAAACAGCGGTTTGCCCGCCCCCGCCGTGCGCAAGCGCGTGTACAGTTCCATTTCGTCCCAACGCGCAATCTGTTGCGGTTCGCGTTGTGACAAATTGCCTTTCATCGGAAAATTGGTTTCCGGTAAATTCAAAGTATGTTTATAGTCAGCCACGTTATTTCAACTTTTTTTCAATGTGAGGATTGGAATGCTGTTGGGTTAGAAAATAGTGTTGTGCATCCACCACATCCCTGGCAATTTGCAGCTTGAGTGCCTCCAGTGTGACAAAGCGCACTTCATTGCGCAGCTTGTGCAAAAAACTCACTTGCAAATGTTGTCCGTAAATATCGCGATCAAAATCAAACAAATAAACCTCCAGCAGGGTTTTCTTGCCGTCCACCGTGGGCCGTGTGCCTAAACTGGCAACACCCGGCAGCGGTTCACCCGCAATACCAAATACCTCCACGACAAAAATGCCGTGCAACGGTGTTGCCTTACGCTGCAAATGAATGTTAGCGGTGGGAAAACCCAGCTGCCGACCCAACTTGTCACCGTGCGCAACACGCCCGCTCATACGATAACGGCGGCCTAACAGGCGTTCCGCCATCGCCAGATCACCGGCTTGTAATGCCTGCCGCAGCCGTGTGCTGCTGACCCGTTGTCCATCGATGTTAAAGGTGTGCATGTTGACCACTTGAAAAGCATGTTGTTCACCGGCGGCCTGTAACATCGCAAAGTCACCGGCGCAACCACGGCCAAAACGAAAATCATCGCCCACCACCAGATAACGCACATGCAGCCCATCCACCAATACGCGCTGAATAAATTCCTGTGCCGACATCTGCGCCAATGCACGATTGAACGGCAGGCACAGCAGACGATTCACATTCAAACGCCGCAGCGCCTCAAACTTTTCCCGAAACCGCGTCAGTCGCGGTGGCGCCTGCTGCGGAGCAAAATATTCCATGGGTTGTGGCTCAAACGTCACGATCACCGACGGCAGGTGCATCCGCGCCGCCTGTTCGGACAACTGCCCAAGCACAGCCTGATGCCCCAGATGCACACCATCAAAATTGCCAATGGTCGCCACGCACCCTTGGTGCGCAGGACGCAAATTCGCTAAACCACGGATCAATTCCATGCCGGGATTTTACACGAAGCCTCGCGCCGGGGTGAGTAACAAATGCGTAATTCCTGTTTTGTCATGTCCACTAGGGGCGCGGTACGACTGCCTCAGCAACAAACCGTTGCGCAGTTTGCCGAGAAAAAACGAAGACGCCTCTGAATAATGTGCAGAAGTGCATCGTCAACAAATCTC
>JANNJI010000692.1:0-1312 GCA_031405795.1 Gammaproteobacteria bacterium | reverse complement strand
GCTTTCTTGTTGATGTCGTTGGCACCATCATCACTTCGATAATTATTGGTGCAGCGATCTCCTTTTACCTGGCGAGCACAGGTATGTCAGCAGCACAGATCAGCGCGGAAATCGGTAACCCTGAACTCACTTCACCACTTGGACTACTATTTAATGCGGTCGGTCTACTCTACTCAGTACTTGGTGGTTATATTTGCGCAAGAATAGCCAACCATAATGAATATCGCTATACCGTAATTATCGGAATAATCTCGATCATGACAGGATTAATACTCGCCCAAAGCAAAGTCCCGGTCACGACCCATATTGTCTTGGGCGCATTGACTTTTTTTTCATTACTGGCGGGTGCATACATCCATGTGTCGTATCGAACGAAGCGTCAGCGCCGCTATCAAGCATAAACAGTAATACCTAGTCGAAGCACTAAATAACTGTTCCTAATTCCTGTCCACTTTAGTTTAATAACGATTCATGCCATCGGCAGGGGTATATAACTCATTGTCATTTCGACCAACGGGAGAAATCCTTGCCTCACCCGACATCACGCCCACTCGCAGAACAACAGATTTCTCCCGTTGGTCGAAATGACAAAACGGCGTAGTTTATTCAGTCGTCCTGGTAAGTGGACACCACTTAGGAACGGTTATTTAGTTTATAAAGATCGCTCATTTATTTTACTCTTACTTTGAGTGACTTTTGGCGAATCCTGTTATTTTCGATCACTACCTATTCCTTCAACCGACCGCTAAATCAATATTTTTTACCTACTCACCCTGCGCCACTTTCTTGGTGTCTTCCACCAGTTTCTCAAAAGCTGACAAACTCGTCGCGAGTTCGCTCTGCCCGGTGGCAATGGCGGCTTCACCCAGTGCAGTGATGGTCTGTTTGTTTTGTTTTAATTCCGCCTGCTGGCGTAACAGAAAATAGGCGTCGTTGGCAAAGCCCAACTGGAGTACATGACGGCCCACCTGTAATATCTCGTCATCCGACAGATTCGCCACGTTAACAGCACTGCTCAATAGGCGTAGTGAGGCTGGTTTGTCCGCCGCAACGGTAACGGATTTTATTATTTTTGTGAACTGTTCCAGCCGTGGTTGGCCATAACCTGCAACATCGCGGATCATACTGTTGGTAATGTCACGTTCATTGAGTAACAACGGTGAGCGTACCAGCGCCGCACGCTGCTCCAATGTAGACAAGGGCATTTTTGCAAAGGCCGTCAGGGGCAACTTGCACACCGAAACGGCGTAGCCCACTGACTCCAACTCCTGCATCTGATTGACGGGCACAGGTCCGGGTAAAAAACGTTGTT
>JANNJI010000691.1:0-1197 GCA_031405795.1 Gammaproteobacteria bacterium | reverse complement strand
CCGCCGACGATGCTGTCCGGGAGCTCGGCACGGAGTGTCCGCGCCTGCTCGATCTCGGCCACGCAGAGCACGCGGTGGTACCCCACCGAGAGCGCACGATGCCTAATGCACCCGCCTCGGATACTGCGGCGACCAATTCAGGATTGCTGCAAGGATACATCGGCCCACAAATTATGGGTAAGGTAATGCCTGCTTGCTGGATAAACTGGCGGGTTAACGGGGTATCGAATTGCGATGAAAGGTTTGTCATGGTTTGCGAGAGTTGGGCGGGGGAATCGGACCCATGCGCCAGTTCACGGTGGTACGTGCGACCACATCGCCATCGGCATCGCGAATATCGGCAGTGACTTTAAAGTCGGTATCCTCGGTAACGCTCGGTGGCGAACAGTGACACTGCGCAATTAAATGACCACGCGCCTTTTTGAAATATTCAATCGATAGTGCCGTGGGTATGCCGCGAGTATCGGCAGGCCAGATGCCTAACATGGCCAGACCGCTGGTTAACTCGCCGAGATTGGCCAAGGCCAGGGCGTGTATTGAACGCAAATGGTTACGCACCCGTCGGCGATCTCGCAGATGTATTTCGGCAAAACCGGGCCTTAGCACTTTGACGTTGGCACCAATCGTGCCTGTATAAGGAATGACCCAACCCAGAATGCGACTGAATAACCAGGTCCCGCCGGGCAGGGGTTGTAAACGTTGCCAAAGTTTTTGCAGGCGTGTTATCGGGTTATCACTGGAGGGTGACGTCATGGCAGTTTCCTAAAAAAACGGCTTCTATTTTGACAATGTCCTGGCACACGCTAATGACCTATCGAAAAACCATCATCATTCGTTTTTTATTTTCACACATTTAAACCAGAAGAATAATTATGATGATTATCAGCAACAAAGTAACATTATCAATCGCTCCACCCGCAGGTAAAGCGTCGATATCATTTGCCAGCGCTTGAATTTCGACAGTGGTGAGTGAATCCACCCGCGCCTGTATGGTTTCCGGGGCGACACCCAGTGCGTGCATTTTTGTTTTAACTTCTTCGCGATCCAGTGTATCTTGAATGTGGTTACGTATCTGCTCTGGTTGCCCGTGGTTGATTAATGTTTCGGTGTCAATCAATTGTGCGTGTGCGCCAGTCATGTAAAAGCTCATGGTGAATACGCCAATGGTGAAAAGGTATTTAAAAGGTTTAGTAAAAC
>JANNJI010000690.1:0-3879 GCA_031405795.1 Gammaproteobacteria bacterium | reverse complement strand
CTCTTGTTAGGTCTTCACCGTACCGAGTGCCTGCTGGAACGGTGTGCTGTTTGTGAACGTAACCACACAGAAACTTTTAGCCAATATCATTGTGGAGAATATTATGGCAACTGAGAAAAAGATGGATATTTGCTCGTTATTGCGCTGTCTTGCGCTCTGCCTGACGTTGCTGGCCAGTGCCTGCGGCGGCGGATCTGGCGATACGACGCCGAACCTGCCTGCGCAGGTAAGCAAGGTTTTTGCGCTGATGGACGTTGGCGATTCAACAGCGGTACTTGATGGTTTTGCCGCACGTACAACGGTTGATGGGCTTGCCTTCCGGACGGCATGGCGAGTGCTGGAGCCACAAGACGGTGTCTACGACTGGACGACACTTGACACCGCCTTCGACACGGTGCGCACACGTGGCAAACAACTGACATTACATGTTGGCGTATCCTCCATCGGCATACCGGGTTGGCTGCCCGGATTAGGTGTTGTTATGTATACGTACACCACACCGACGGGCACGTCGGTAACAGAACCTGTTCCCTGGGATGCGACTTTTCTTGCACGCTACTCACAATTCGTGGCGGCGCTTGCTGCACACATCCAGACACGCGGCGACTCTGGCTTACTTTATGCTGTATCGAATGGAGTCCCGGTGGCGGAAATGTCTATTGTTGGTTGCCAGAACGGCACCTTAAGCGGCGGCACTTCGTATAACCGCACCAGCTATCTGGACGCATGGAAAACCACTGTTAATGCACATGCGACCGCCTTCTCCACAACAAGGCTATTCATTTCTGCCCCCGTCTCGGTCATCTGCATACCTGACAACAACGACGGCAAGGCGTTTTATACCGAAGTGATGAACCAT
The DNA here is from genome assembly GCA_031405795.1 of Gammaproteobacteria bacterium. GTDB lineage: Bacteria > Pseudomonadota > Gammaproteobacteria > UBA6429 > Thiohalophilaceae > JACQBC01. The sequence continues at coordinate 3,020 of JANNJI010000690.1, read as the reverse complement.
GCGCTGACAAAAAATACACAAGCCACGGTATTTGCAGCGGATCTGAACGCATTGGGAAGTGCACGTCTGGTGCAGGTGGATACATCAATCAGTAGTCGCGCCGCCATCGCTTTCCAAATGATCTGGTCATCTCCCGACAACATGCAAAATCGCATGCAGGGAACCCTCAACAATGCGATGTGCCAGGGCATCGGCAGCGGAGGACGTTATTTTGAGATTTACAAAATAGATATTTCAAGTACGGACACCACAATTCAGGATGCGATTCAACGCGCACGCGCCGGTCAACGATGCTAAAAATATTGATTAGAGTACTGTCGATACTAACATTCTTATTTTGGGTTGCTGGCTGTGCTGACGCCGCAACCCAGAACGAGAGTTTCAATTCATTTTTCACTCAGTACTCGACAAACAAGACGTTCGCGCTAAGCAGGTCGGTTTTTCCGCTCAGGTCGTTCAAATATAAATATGGTGTCGATCAACAAGGTAAAGAAGAAACAGCCCTCATTGAAACCAAGGAGTTAGCTGAAACTTTAGCAAAGCAGCCGACGCTGTCTGAATATGCCGCGAAAAACGGATTGTCTGTTGCCATACAACCAGCGCAAGATACTTCGCTCAAACGCATAGTTAACGTCTATAAACAAGGCACGGATTGGTTAATCGAATATCACTTTGTTAAAACAGATAGCCGGTGGTACATGCATGAAATACGTGATTACTCGCTATAATTCTGCTAACAAAACCATTCCGTCGCCCGAAATCCCGATCTAACCCTTTTATTGAAGGCATTCTTGTATGCAACACATTTCAATCATCCATGAGGTCGAGGCTATCCGGCATGGAAAACTGTTTTTTATCAAGCCACATACGCGACAGCATGAAGTATTGTCCTGAGTGCGGTGACACGCTGGAAGTACGACGCATTGATGGCCTTGAAAGATCGGCCTGTGCCGCGCCGGAATGTGGTTTCGTGCACTGGGATAATCCGATTCCCGTCGTTGCCGCCTTGATTGAATATCAAGGCAGGATAGTCCTTGCCAGAAACTCGCAATGGCCCAACGGCATGTTCTCGTTAATAACGGGTTACCTTGAGAGAAATGAAACAGCAGAAGAAGCCGTCTTACGTGAAGTAAAAGAAGAGCTCGGCCTCGACAGCAAGGTACAGGAATTCATCGGCTGTTATTCATTCGTCGACAAAAATCAAATCATCCTGGCCCACTGGGTAATCGCAACCGGCGAATTAAAAACAGGAACTGAAATTAGCGAAGTTCGGCTTTTGTCGCGGGAAGAATTGAAGCGTTGGCAGTTTGGACAACTTGCGTTAACGTCTGTCATTGTGAGGCATTGGTTGGAAAAAACGGAATAATGGAAGCAAATTTTTTATACAAGACACCGTCTCTCGATATAAACCCTGGTGGTCTATGCGGCAATAATCTGCCTCGAATCTTAACGACAGATTAAATCGTCCTTCCATCACACCGGTTGCTGTTGTGACGCGCCATGCTTTGATCTACGCTAGCGAATACCTTCCAATTGGCTGAATTTTTTATTCTTTATGTACCTTGCAGGATGACGAATTACCATGAGTTATCGACGACAATTTTTATTAAACGCCTGCTTACTCTTTGCCCTCGTACCCACCAGCCATGCCGCATTGCCCGGCGGTCCTCCTGCGATGCCGGTGGATGCGGTCATCGTTACCAGTACTACGTTGCATGACAGTATCAGCGCCGTCGGCAGTTTGCTGGCGAATGAGTCCATTGTCTTGCGCCCGGAAATCAACGGGGTTGTCGCAGCGATCCAATTTACTGAAGGTGAGGCAGTAAAAAAACAGGCGTTGTTACTCACACTTAATCAAGGTGAGGCCCGGGCTCGCGCCGCCGAGAGTGATGCGCAGGCACAGGTCACGCGCTTGAGTGTTGAACGTGCCCGTGAATTATTAAAGAATAATCTTATCAGCCGCCAACAACACGATGAGGCCGAGGCACAATATCTTGCGGCCAAGGCCCGTGCCGCCGTTGAGCAGGAACGCCTGAACAAAACCGCGTTGCACGCACCGTTTGATGGCGTGGTGGGTTTGCGGCTGGTGAGTCCAGGTGATTTTGTGCAACCGGGTCAGGCGTTGGTGGAAATTGTCGATCAACATATTTTGAAATTGGAATTTCGCGTTCCCGAAATCTATGTGTCACGTTTGCGTAATGGCTTGCTTGTTCAAGTCAGCACGGACGCCTATCCGAACCGGCTGTTCGACGGCGAAGTGTATGCCCTTGCGCCCAATATCAGTGTTGCCAATCGCAGCATTGCGGTACGTGCCCGCGTGCAAAACCCGGATGGTTTGTTACGTGCTGGCTTATTTGCCCAGTTTACCTTGCATCTGGCGAAACGCGACAATGCGGTGATGATCCCCGAAGAGGCCCTCTGGCCGATTGGTGATCAACAAAATGTGTATAAGGTGGTGACGGGTAAGGCCATGCTGACGCCGGTAAAAATCGGCCTGCGGCAAAACGGCCAGGTGGAAATTACCGAAGGGCTGGCAAGCGGTGATCAGATCATTACCAACGGCCAGATGAAAATCCAGCCCGGCATGCCGGTGATGGTGTTGCCGCCACCCGGCGCAACCCCGCCCGGAGCGCACTGATGTTTCTACCGCGTATTTCATTGGACCGGCGGGTGGTGGCAAGGGTGAGGAGTTTGTTGCTGGTTTTGATCGGCATCATCGGTTATCAGCGCCTGTCGGTGCGTCAATATCCTAAAATTGACACGCCGGTGGTTTCGGTACGGACTGTCTATAACGGTGCGAGTGCGGAGATCATAGAAAGCCAGATCACCAAACCCTTGGAGGATTCACTGGCGGGGATCGAAGGCATTCGTAATATCAAATCGGTCAGCCGCGAAGAGGTCAGTCAAATCACGGTGGAATTTATTCTGGAACGCAGCCAGGACGAGGCCGCCAACGACGTGCGTGATCGCGTTGCGCGGGTGCGCGGTGTATTACCCGATGGTGTCGATGATCCGGTGGT
>JANNJI010000689.1:0-3076 GCA_031405795.1 Gammaproteobacteria bacterium | reverse complement strand
CCCAACGGAGATTGTTTGGAAGGCGAAATACAAAACCTATGGTAACCTCGCACTCAAAGAAGTGGAAGAAGTTGAAAATAATCTGAGATTCCAAGGCCAGTATTTCGATGAAGAAACAGGGTTGCATTACAATCGGTTTCGGTACTATAGTCCCGACACAGGGCAATTTATCAATCAAGACCCGATTGGGTTGTTGGGCGGGTTGAATAATTATCAGTATGCGCCGAATCCGATTGCTTGGATTGATCCGTTGGGGTTGTGTAAGGAAATTGGATTTGCAAAAGGAACTGGTCAGTCTGCCGTAACAAATGTAGGCCGAGTGGATCATGCGTCACGTCACTTAATCGAAGAAGGTGTTTTAATTGGAAATCCAGGAAGTAAAGTGGTTAGGGAACAATTCAGGAACGATGCCATAAATATTCTTGAAAATCCTGAAAAAACATTTGATCACACCATGAAACAAGGTGGGTTACAGGTAAAAGGGTTTCAGGGGAAACTAAATGGAAGAGATGTTGTTATTTTTGTTGCCAAGGAAGATAAAGGAAAAATCATTGCAGGTGATATTGCAACTGCAATAGTCCCGAGTACACAACAAATGTTGAACTGGGGATTGAAATGTTAACTAAAGATAATCTTGGTATTTTTTGGAAGAGCAATGATGGCCAGGCCGAAGTTAACGGGATAGGTCTTTATGCCTTATTTTCCTCAGAAATATCACGAAAAATAGAAGAAAGTATAATGAATTTGTGGTCTGCGCAAAACGCGAAAATAAAATTTAGTAATATTAAATACAGTAATTGGAATATTCTAGTAGCAGAGTTAAATGTTTCGCAATGGCCTGATGATATTTGTTGGCAACAGCTACTGAAAGCAACTATGCAAAAACTCATTAATGCAGGTGCAATAGTTGTTTGGAGCGGGGGAGAAGATTGTAATTGGAATCCAAATATACTAAATCCAGATTCAATGATGGGGAATATTTATGCTGGGTATAGTAAGAAAACAGGTTTTTTATGTAACTCTAATCTTTCTCAAAATCTTGAATATTTACGAGATGATCAAATAAATGACTTGCGCGGAGAGCTTATGTTTGATTCTCCAGAATCAACATAAGAAATACTGCTTGGTAGTAGATGGTAACAGCGGATGTATTAATTTTATTACCACATTAATAAATAATCTAACTACTATAGTTCAGATTGCTTGCATCACCTTGTTGCTGATCACCAACAACATCGCCTCTGCGCAGGTACATACCACACCACATCAATACACAACCGAACGCAATCTCACCACACTCGTCAACGAAAACGGCGACCAACACCAATTCTTTTACGATGGCAATGAACGATTAATCGAAGAAAACGGCTTCGACGGCAGAACCCAACACTATCAATACAACGCCGCCGGGCATTTAATCCAATACCTCGACAACGGCGAAGTCATCACCGAGATTGATCGCAACGCCCTGGGCCAACTGGAAACCAAGACCAGCCGACGGATCGGCGATGCTGCTGATAACATCGAACGCTCACGTTACCGCTATGATGCCGTCGGCCAATTGCTTGAAACCTACAACGCCCAGCATTTTTTACAATTCAGTTATGATCCGCTGGAACGACGCATTCAAAAGACGGACAAATTCGGCACGACTTCGTTTCTGTGGACCGATAATCTACTCGCACAGGAAACCCGCAATCACATCAAGAAAACCTATGTGTTTGAGCCAGGCAGCTTCCGGCCACTCGCACAGGTGCAGGATAATAAAGTTTATCACTACCACCTTGACCACTTGGGTACGCCAAGAGAACTGACCAACGACGAGGGCAAGATTGTTTGGAAGGCGAAATACAAAACCTACGGCAATATCGCACTCAAAGAAGTGGAAGAAGTTGAAAACAATCTGAGATTCCAAGGCCAGTATTTCGATGAAGAAACGGGGTTGCATTACAACCGGTTTCGGTACTATAGTCCCGATACAGGGCAATTCATTAATCAAGACCCGATTGGGTTGTTGGGCGGGTTGAATAATTATCAGTATGCGCCGAATCCGATTGCTTGGATTGATCCGTTAGGGTTGTGTAAGGAACATGAGAATATTGCTAACAAGACTCCAGACTTCATCGTATCTCCAGGAGGTACGGTATTTCCTGTTCCAAAAGGTGCGACGGGTCCAACTCCTGTAATTAATCCGACCGGAAATCAAACAGGCATTGCCTTCACAGGTGGTACTGGAGGTGCGAATGGCCAAGTTACTACTATGCGTATCATGGATCCCACGCTACCAAAAGGTAGTAGCCCAGGTTATCCGGGCGGTTATATCAAGTACGAAAATTTCGCTTTACCTAAACCACAGGGAGTGGATCCATATACTGGCAAGACCTTACCTAACGCTCTATCGCATTTCTCTATTGATTAGAGGGGTTAAAATTATGGAAATGGGAAAATCCAAATTAAAAGCAATTTGTGGAGCAAAGATTGTTGATGCCGTATTCACTATTGGTGATGCGGGAATGAGCTTTGAAAACGGAATAAGTTTAGCTATTTATCGAGGCGGCGCAGGCGCGCGAGCCCAACCGCTTCCGCAATTTCTACGGCGCGGCGATGGCGGCCGAGGCGGCGGGGGACAAGGCCGCAGCAGCGAAGTATTACAAGCAGCTCATGGCGCTCGCCGCGAAAGGGGACGGCACGCGGCCCGAGATCGTGCGAGCCAAGGCGGTCCTCGCGTCGAAATGACGCGGCGCGGGGCGCTCTTCCTCGCGCTGGGGCTGTCGGCTTTCGCCGCTGGCAGCCTCGCCGACCCCTACGAGGACGAGCCCGCCGCGGTGGAACGCGACGAGGACTACGCCTCCGGGAAGAAGGCGCTGGCGGCCAAGGATTCCGGTGCGCCCTTCACCGTCTTCACCGGCAGCATTCCCGGGTTGAACGGCGGACCGTCGGGCACCGGCTATAACGACAACCAGCGCCCCAACCGCGTTCCCGGCGAGCCCTGTCATGTGGATACCGGGGTCGAGGAGCAGTGGCTGAACCCCCGGGCGTTCACGCTCAATGGCTTCCGGCAGGGCACGATCGGCGA
>JANNJI010000688.1:0-8103 GCA_031405795.1 Gammaproteobacteria bacterium | reverse complement strand
TGTGTCATGTAGCGTAGCGATGATAAATCATGTTCGCGTAATTTCGTTCTACTTAGCAATAGTGAGTAGGTCGATGGCACACCAGAGAAGCCTGTTGCACGTGTTTCTTGAATTTGTTTGAGTATAAGGTGTGGATACGCGAGCGAGTTTTGTAATACAAGACTACCGCCTACGGCAATATGCGTATGTAAAACAGAATTGCCGTACGAGTAATAAAATGGCAATACATTCATTAGCCGATCAGTATTTGTTAAAGACAAATATTGCAGTATCGATTCCACATTGCTAACAAGATTGCGGTGACTTAACGTAACACCCTTAGGGTTTCCAGTGGTGCCGGAAGTATAAATAACGGCGGCCGCATCATTTTCGTGATAAACCGGCAAAATATATTCGCTCGTGGTATCCGCACTGTTGTCAATATACTCTTCTTTACTGCGAATTCTCGCGTCAGAATGTTTATATGATAACGTCCCATCGACATCGAAGATAACAAGGTCTCGCTCAGTTTGTGCAACAATGTTTGTGTATTCCGGATGACGTGATGAGGTAACAAGGCACAAAGCACCACTGTGTTTTATCCAGTTTACGATATCTTTAGCCTTAGTACCTGCATTGAGCGCAACAACAACACCACCGGCTAATAATATTCCGTAATAGGATGAAACATAAACGGCCGAGTTGTCCAACAAGATCGCAACTCGATCACCACGTCCAACCCCAACTGCGGCTAATGACCGCGCAATGCGTATTGTTTGGCGCCATAATTCAGCATAAGTCAGCTGCTCTTGGGCCTGAATCAGAACAACATTATCCGCATAGCGTTCGACACTAGTTTTTAAATTATGAACCAGCGAGAGCTGCATGAGTGGCGTTATGCTTTTTTGCGTTGCACAAAGGCGACTATCTTGTTAATGGAATCCAGGTTTTCCGGAACCATTTCATCATCGCTTACTTTGAACTTGAATTGATCTTCAATAAAATAGATCACTTCCAGAATACCGGTTGAGTCAATAAATCCTTTTTCAAGAAAAGAATCGTCATCCGCCAATGCATTCTGGTCATTGGTAAAAAGGAAACTTTCCAAAATATAAGTGCGTAATTTGCTTTTAGTATCCATTTTTGCCTCGTCTTATTTAAATGTATTAACTGATTTATCAGTAAAATTTACTTGGTAATTTGTAATAAAGTGATCATGCCATGCTTGCGTGGATAGCACGCCAACCAAGGCCATATTGTCTTTGTAACCAATTGCCCTACCGGCCCGGATTTTTTTCAGTAATAATTGTATCTTGCTTGCGTCAAAATAACCTGCATTTTTTAAATTAACATCGCTGAGCAGATGATCGACATAGTCGGGCGATTTCCCCGTAAAAAATGCCGGTATATCCGGCGCTCGATACGGTTGCTTGTATCGTGCCAGCACGCCGGGAGGAACGTCGGCTTTCATTGCTTTCTTTAAGCAGTATTTTTCATTCAGTACTTTCATTTTTAGGTTGGGATGCATTTTGTTGGCAAATTCAATCAGTCGGTGATCAAGAAAAGGGAATCGTCCTTCAACCGAATTTGCCATTAACATCCTGTCACCTTGGGAAGATAACAAATATCCTCCCATCAAGGATTTGGCTTCGATATATTGCGCACGATTAAAAATGTGCCACTGTGATATATTATTTGGTAAAGACGCTACCATATTGCTAATGGCATTATCGGACAACCGGAGTTTAAAATCAGTTGAAAAAAACTCTTTAACCTTTGCTGTTGTTGTCCAGCGGGGAATATGTGAAAAATAGTCCGTTTCAGGTAACCCTATGTCTGTGCCAAAAAAAGCTTCAAGATACTTACGGGCGTTATTTCGTGACAGATCAAGGTACGGATAGAGCCGCTTTAATAGCAACGGCCGCATCGAAGAATCCGGTCGTTTCGCCCAGAATTTTCGAATTTTCGTCTCTTTAAAAATATCATAACCACCTAACACCTCATCCGACCCCTCGCCTGTCAACACAACCTTGTAGTTATTTCGACGCACGAAACCAGAAAGAATTTTCATTGGCACAGGCGCGGTACGTAAAATAGGTTGCTCTGTGTGCCAAATTGTAGCGAGAAAATTTTCGGCTATATCACTCGTGCTACAACGAATACTACTATGTTGAGTTTTTAAGTAGTTAACTACTTCATCCTGATGCGCGCTTTCATCGAGCTCCTTGTCATTGAATTGTAATGAAAATGTTCGCAGATTTGCATCGGAATATTTATGAATAATTGAACTAATGACAGTTGAGTCAAGTCCACCCGATAAATAAGCGCCCACGGGGACATCGGCGCGCAAACGAATTTTTGTTGCATTTATCAGGATGTCACGCAACTGATCAAGCTGGTCGTTTTCTGGCGAATTTAAATACTCACTCGGTGAAATCGGGAAGGCCCAATCCCAATAACGTTTTTTTGTTATTTTATTGTTCTCAATGATTAGCATCTCTCCAGGGCTTACCTCATATACTCCCTGAAATACCGTAACAGGACTGACCGCTGACCAGAACGTCATTAATTGATCCAACCCGTCCGGATTTAGCGTCGGGGACTTTCCCATTCCTGCCAGTATTGACTTTATTTCCGATGCAAAAAATATTCTGTTATTGTCGAGGTGATAGAACAAGGGTGTAATACCGACCCGATCGCGAGCCAAAATAAGTCGATTCTTTTTTGAGTCCCACAAAGAAATTGCAAATTGCCCATTTAGCTGATTTACAAAATCGTCGCCATATTGTTCGTACAAGTGCACAATAACTTCGGTATCCGATTTTGTATAAAACTGGTGGCCGTGCATTGCGAGTTGTTCGCGCAGCTCAATATAGTTAAATATCTCACCGTTAAATATTACCCATATCGTTTTGTCTTCATTGTGAATCGGTTGATCACCGCCGGCAATATCAATAATACTCAGACGTGAATGCGCCAAGCCAATCTGGTTTGAAATATGAAAACCAAACCCGTCAGGTCCACGATGTTTAACTTGCGTAATCATTGCCTGTAACAAATTTTTATCGGGTCGTGAAGCTGACTCAAAATGAAATACTCCAGCGATGCCACACATTTTATACTTAACTCAACCTGGTAATTGTTAATTAATCTGGTATTCAGCCACCATGTACCTGCACGGTAATAGGTTTCATATCATTTTATATATTAATACCGGCATAGTGCCTTTTTATAGCCGGAATGCGAATCTACCCCGTATTCTATACGCTATTGGTTTGGAAACGAACAAAAACAGCCGTCGGTACAGTTCATAAAACCTCCATTTAACGACGATGCTGACCAGTCGTCATCCTAAAGTATATTTAGATCAATTCGGAACACCCTATATACTAAAAGTAAATTTAGCGTGCGCTCCTGGTCCAGCGGCCTGAATAATTTTTCGTAAAATATTTGAAAAAACCAATCAATAATGCAAAATTAATTTCTAAAAAATACATCGGTATACGTAGCAGTCGAGGGAGTTTATCCCGGCTGTTGGATATCATGTACCCCGCAAAGGCAATTATAGTTACGAACTCACATAAAAATAACCATTTAAAATATGCATTGGTAAAACTTAAAACGAAGGTAGCACATACAATTAAAATGAGTAAATGTGGTACAAACCAACGTAAAGCTTTGTGTGACAAGAATGCAAACAGCGTAGTCGTCCTCATTTTACCAAAATCTTTGATAAGCCACATGAGCGCCTGATAATCTCCAATACCAATACGAATTCTTCTTTTAAATTCTTCTTGCGAATTATCCGACGCTTCTTCAAAAGCAAGCGCATTTGGCGTAAATATAAATGTTTTTCCTTGAATTGATACATTCATCGAAATCATAAAATCATCAACAATCGTATTTATCGGAAGAGGCTTATAAAATTCCCTTCTAATCGCATAGATAGCCCCATTTGCGCCGAGAAACATTTTAAACTGGGATTCGAGTTCTTTAATAATTGTCTCGTATTGCCAATATGAATTTTCTATATTACCGCTCTGTTGTTTATTAAATAACACCAACTTCCCCGACACGCCACCTATCGCCGGATCGCTCATGGCATTCACGAGATGGCCGATTGCGTTATTTTCAAACATAGTATTTGCATCAGTAAAAACAACGAGGCCATCCTTAATATTTTCCAGCAATTCATTGATGACGCTTATTTTTCCTCTGTTTTTTTCGAAATTAAAAATATGCACATTGCCTACATTCGTAAAAGACTGAAGCTCATTAATAGTGTTGTCAGTGCAGCCATCCAGGCCGATGTATATTTCAATGTCGCCAGGATATTTTTGATCCAGCAGGTTTTTAACTCGTTCTTTAATGTGTTTTTCTTCATTAAATGCAGACAGGACAACATTGACAAGTGGCCGGTAGTTAATGAAACTTTTATTTAAATCAGTCTGCAATGATTTTTTAGCAATCAGCTTCCCGATAATAAGTAATAACGGATAACCCGCATAAGTATAGAATGTAAGAAACACAGAGCAACAAAATATTAAGAAAAAAACGGTTATCATATTATTATATCCAATTATCATATAGATTTTTCATCATAGCACCCCTGCTTTTACGGCATTGAGATAAGTGCATTTTTTTCATAAACTGCAATGTTCCAAAATAAATCCGAAGGCCTATGAGTTACTCGCGTCGAATCAACTGGTTTTGCATGCAGATCAAGCTGCGTCCATATTTTTTGTATTGGCTCATCGTCACCAAACATCGAGATAATAATACAGCCATTGTCGGTTAATGATTTACTATACTTACGTATTACATCTATAGGCTGATTAAAATAATACAAACATTCATTAAATATAATGCAGTCAAACAGTGTTTCCAGATCTTTTTTTTCTACGTTAGCAACTATAAAATCTGTATCAGCATCCCGGTAAGACTCTGTCTTGCGTACCGCTTCTGTTGAAATATCGATGCCTAAATATTTCTTGTATCGATAGCTCCTCAGGTACCTGTTCAATACACCCTGCCCGCATCCAACATCAAGTATTTGTCCTTTGGGTGTAAAATAATTAAAATAACCGGCGATCACACTGTAATGACCGACTTCCTGAAGCTTATTTTCAAGATAGTCCCAGCGTCCTGACTTGAATTGCTCGTCCCATTCCTTGGCTGAACGCATATGTGTTTTTCGTTTCGTGCCCTTACCCAGCCAATTTTGTATTTTAGTAAACGAAAGCATTGATACTCCTTGTTATATCTAATTTGTAATTTACATTCATCATAGATGCATCATGATAAAACTGAAAAATAATCCACTTCTTTTACCAACGTCTATTCAACCAGGATCGAATGGGGTTTTCCAATAAATAAAATGATAATATTCCAGTTAATATGGCCAGCAAAAAACCGGCGCCGGGGAAAAAATAGGTCTTATTTATATAAAATGGCTGCTGCCATAAATAGATAGAGTAAGACCATATACCGAATAAACGTAATTGTGGCGCCGACAAAAAAGAATGAATGAGTTTTGGCGCTTCTGATAAATGATTAACTGTAAATGCCAGCAAAAAAGGCGGGATCAGTTCCGAAGCCCACCAGGGGAAATTTAAATAACATAATAAAGTAATAAAAAAGGTCGTAACGGGCATCCATGGCCTTACATAGTGGACAAAGCGATCTTTCAATAAATAATACCCGCCGGATAACATTATGGTAGCAACCGATGTCTCCGTCCTGATCTCAGGGTTGACGATGGTGGTATTAAAGTATGGGTGTACTTCATATAAAATATGAATAACCACCGAAATAATGCCTGTCGTTATGAGAATAACTGCCACATGCCTACGTATAAACACAGCCAATGTTAATAGGCTCAATAAAACATAACTATGTTCTTCAACATTTAAAGACCACAAATGTCCAATCGGTATGGTTGCATCCCATATGTTTGGAACTGCTGGGATATAGGTCCGCATGAATGTCAACGTTGTAAAAAGCTCTAACCTGGTAATAGATTTCTCTAAATAAAGACCCAACGAATACATTACCAGTACAAATATCAGAAAAGCGGGTAAGATTCGACTTATTCTGCGTTTATAGAATATCGCAAGTGGACTACCTTTAACAAATAATATATGGCTCATCAACATGCCGGACAAGCAGAAAAAGATATCAACTCCTAAACGCCCTGTATTGAGGTGAGGAATCCCAAAAAAATGTTCTTGCAGCAAAAACACAATGGCCAGACCACGCCAGCCATCCAAATAAACAACACGCTGTAGCGATGATTTCCCATGCGCAACACTGGAATCTGCTAATACTTTACTGCTGAAGAGCAAAATTGCCTCCCAGAAGATTTAAACTCTACTTCCGTCATAATTATTTCCTATATGATCGGAGACGTCATAAATTATTCGATTCCACTTCAGTTAGAATCAATATGATACCTGATGTCACAGCGTAATCTAGATGACATATTGTAGCCTATTTTTTGTTCTGGTATTAGCAGGTTAAAAACCTCGATATGTTTAAGAACTTGGCAGCATAGTGAGCGATTGTAATATAATTACCAAAGAACCAATTTATGTGGCTTTCGAAACATATAGATTGCCATATCCGCCGCCGACAAACTGCCATCACGTTTACTTACTCTACCCTGGTGTATATTAAATCGACCAAATACACAATGTCTATCTGCCAGTTTATTTACGCAGTCACCACCAGTAAATAGATATTTGTATCCGGCTTTAAATGCTAAGTCGACAATATTCTGATTGGCTTTGCTATGTGGAAAAGAAATGGTTTTTATCTCCCGCACGCCATCTGCATTTAGCAATCTTGTCAACTCAAAACGTGAAGTAGTTAGCTCGTAAAAAGGATCTGCAACACATGTTAGCGGATTATGTGTTTTACCATGCGAACCAATTTCTATATCGGCGAGACTCAATTCTTTCAATTCCGATTGTGTCAGCATTAATGCTGCACCAGGCAATCCGCTACAGAGTCTTTTTATGTCATTTTGTATTTTACCAATGTGGGATAAATCGTTTTTATTTAACTCTGAGATAAATTTACGAATACTTTCTTCTACTCTCCAATCCAAGTCGATCGAACAACCTGGCAATTCGGATTTTTTCCACAGATCGTTAGCAACATCATCAGTAATGAGCCCTGCACGCCAAAGAGAGAATAGTTCATCCTGCCAAAATGAATGTGTTTTGCCGATAATGTCAGATACCACAAAAACAACTGACGGCACCTGATGGGACTTTAGAATACCATATGCATATTGATAGTTATCTGACCAGCCATCATCAAATGTAATAAGTAAAGATCGCGGTGGTAGTTTTCTTCCTTCATTGAGGCATTCATCCAATACACGCATGCTGATAATATTATAATTTTTTTTGAAAAAAGACAGGCATTGGTCGAAAAAACGGGTCGTCACCGACCATTCAGGATCTGCAGTCAACCAGCGCGGATCTTGTTCTGACAATACACGATGAAACATGACAACTGATAATACGTTTCTGTTTCGAAATGTATTATATATGTACAATATTCTACTGTGGTATAAGATGTCTTTTAATAATTTTTTAATTTCATTAAACATTGTCGGTTAACCAATTATTGCCAAGGCAAGTAGTACATTTGTGTAGAATTTGCATGGGTGTTAAGGCATGAATATTTTGTTGTGCCGGTTTATCGCTTCATTGTCCCATTCTACCATTGTTGCAATAAAACACCCTGTCCTGATAAACTCGCTTGTCTGTCGTCAATAATTATATACGTAGGCACGATCCTATACACACTTGGACGCCACCAGAGGGAGGTATGTAGTTTGATACAAAATCTGGTAGCTCATGGCCTACACGATCCTCGACCTGCCGCACCAGTGCCGCACGCTCGACCTCCTCGTGGACATCGAAAAAAAGCTCGGCCACCGCCTCGGGCTCGATGCCGTCGCGAGCGCCAGCATCGGCGTCGGCAAGACCGGCGACGGGCTCGACGCGATCCGCTGGTGGCGCGAGGGCAAACTTTTGGACATCGCCGAGTACTGCTGCTTCGACGTGAAGTGCACGAAGCTCGTCCACGAATACGGCGCCGCGAACCGGAAGG
>JANNJI010000687.1:0-1417 GCA_031405795.1 Gammaproteobacteria bacterium | reverse complement strand
GCCAGGGCGGAAGTGATATTTATAATTGCAGCGTGAGGGCAGCGCAGGAGCGCCGGTAGCAGGCGGTCCGAGAGTTTGACCTGAGCGAGAAAATTGATATTTATTTCCTCGTCGATGAGCGCCGCGTGGTTTGTTGTGTCCGAGAAAGCGTAATTGTGCTGTATCCCGGCGTTGTTTATCAGAATATTAAGCTGCGGGTATGCCTTTGCAACGTGCTCGACGAGACGTTGTTGATCCTGATCGTTGGCGATGTCACAGGGGAACGTAATGATAGCGGGATTCTCAGTGTGTACTGCGGCTAATTTTTTTGCATTACGGCCGCACACAATCACTGTGTTGCCATGCAGAACAAATGCCTTTGCCAGCGCCAGGCCAATTCCCGACCCGCCACCGGTGATAAGAACCGTGTTATCGCTTAGTTTCATTTAATCACCATTTTGTCTTCGCGTACTATCGTACCAGCAAATTAGTTGCCGGAGCTGCTTTAAATATGACGAACCAGAAAACACGCCTTTAGTGGCAGGTGATTACGCGGCATAGTGTGCGTATGCCCGTAATACCTTTTGATCCGGGCCGAAATGAAACACTTCAGCAGCCAGGCGACCTCGTGCGCCTTTGTAGTAGAGGGTAATGCTGTTAACGCCGATTAAAATTGAAAGCAACTCAAATTGAAGATCGGGAATCAGTTGCAGTGCCTTCGCCCAGTATCCACCCACCGCATCTTTACCCTTGAGCGTGCCGGAGAGTTCACCTGCCATCTGAATGATAATCGGGGAAGACATCTCAAACTGATCTGAATAGTGGGAAAGGATACTATTCAAGTCATGGCTATTCCATGCGTCAATCCAGTCACGTGCGAAATGGTCTGCAAATTTCTTGTCAATCATTGTGGTTTTCTCCTCGTCCTTAACCAGCCTATGCAAAAATCAGGCTTTCGAATAGTATAAATTAACAATTCACCGGGCTTATTATAAAAAATTTCTCATTAATCGAATATTTTGGCAATATTTCGGCGACACACCATTCCCTCGCGGGCTCAAATAAGGTACAAGAGCGCCATGAAAATACCAAAACGAATCCAACCGTTGGTTGATGACGGCCTGGTGGATGAGGTCATCCGCCGGTTGATGAGCGGCAAAGAGGCCGACATCTATGTGGTGCGCTGCGGTACTGAGATCCGTTGCGCCAAGGTCTATAAAGAAGCGGCACAGCGCAGTTTCAAACAGGCTGTGCAATATCAGGAAGGCCGTAAAGTACGCAATAGCCGTCGCGGCCGTGCCATGGAAAAAGGCTCCAAGTTCGGCCGTAAACAGCAGGAAGAAACCTGGCAGAACGCCGAAGTCAACGCGCTGTACCGCCTGGCCAATGCGGGTGTGCGAGTCCCACAAACCTACGGCTGTATCGACGGTGTTTTGCT
>JANNJI010000686.1:0-4603 GCA_031405795.1 Gammaproteobacteria bacterium | reverse complement strand
CCGGTTTTTTGCGTCCACCATGTGCGTGAGCTGATCCAGCAGGTAACGCCGACTATAAATGCTGGTCAGGACATCGTATTGAATCTCGACAGTTAATTCCTCTTGTTGATCGGTTAACTGTTGAATCGATTCCTTCAGACTATTAATGCTGGCAAAGTAGTAAGTGTGAATTGCTAATGACATATCCAGTGCGGCGACTTTGAGGATGAGATTAACGAGAGGCTCACAGGCATGTGCATCCGCACGGACTGCGTCCGGAATGAATCGGATAATCAGTGAGGTCATATACCGGTAGGCTGCTTGATAAAGATCCAGTGTCAGACCAACCCGCTCATGCGCAATGCCAACTCGCAACCGATACTCAAAATACTCGGCATTGTTAAAATCGATACCAAAGCTAAGCAGGTACTCCGTCTGGGTTCGTTTCAGTCGTGAGAGATGTTCAGGTAAAAAGCGCCGCATACTGGGTAATTGCATCAAGTAAACATAAAACTCATCAATAATCCGCGTGACATTCGGTGCAATCACTTGTTCTTGCAGGTGTCGGGCGCTGGCCAGATCGGCGTCGGTGAGTCCCATGATGAGGAGTAGTTGCTGACGCGTGGCCTGATCAAAGCCATACTTCTGAAGTAAGGGCAGGGTTGAATCAGGGTTCAGTGGTGGAATTGAAGTCACACGGTAGCTCTGTATTTTTTATGGAGCACTAATTATGGCGCGTTCGCAAGTGTTTACAATCTATACTCTTATTGTATATAGCTATAGTGTTTAACATTCGGTTTAATATAACCCGCTTGTGGTAAGTTTCAAAGCCATAAGCCAACACTTATTCATCTTTAATCTGTGACGAAGATCCTATGCAAACACAACGAAAAGCCGTCGCTTTAATCTCCGGTGGGCTGGACTCGATGCTAGCCGTCAGGGCGGTGTTAGATCAAGGCGTCCACGTCGAGGGGATCAATTTTTTTACTGGCTTTTGTGTCGAAGGTCATACCCACGCAATTCGT
The DNA here is from genome assembly GCA_031405795.1 of Gammaproteobacteria bacterium. Lineage (GTDB taxonomy): Bacteria > Pseudomonadota > Gammaproteobacteria > UBA6429 > Thiohalophilaceae > JACQBC01. The sequence goes on along the minus strand of JANNJI010000686.1, from coordinate 3,599 downwards.
AAGCGATCGCAGGATAAGCCCAAACGTAATAATGCATTGTGGGTCGCCGAGCAGCTTGGAATCAAGTTACACATCATTGATGTGATTGAGCCGTACAAGGCTGTCGTGCTCAACCCTAAACACGGTTATGGCGCAAACATGAATCCCTGCCTGGATTGTAAATGTTTCATGGTGAATCGTGCACTGGACTGGATGCACGAACATCAGTTTGATTTCATTATCACCGGCGAAGTTATTGGCCAGCGGCCGATGTCACAACGCGCCGACACCATGCCGGTTGTGCAAAAAGAATCCGGCGCCGGTGATTTATTATTGCGGCCATTATGCGCCAAGCATTTACCGCCGACCAAACCGGAGCGCGAAGGCTGGGTGGATCGCGAGAAATTGCTGAATTTTAGCGGCCGTTCACGCAAACCGCAGAAGGCACTGGCGGCGCAATACGGGTTCAGCGATTATGCCACGCCTGCCGGGGGTTGCTGCTTTCTAACGGATGAGTCGTATTCCAGAAAACTTAAAGATATGTGGCAGTCACGTGGTGATCGGACCTACGAGCTGGATGACATAATGTTACTCAAGATCGGTCGGCACGTGCGACCACGGCCACACTTCAAAATGATCATTGGCCGTGAAGAAGGGGAAAACAATTTTCTTGAAGGTTATCGCAAACAGTTTATACATTTGCGCACGATGAGCCATATGGGCCCGTTGGTGTTAATTGATGGGGTTCTTGATGAGGACGACCTTAGGCTTGCAGCACAGATTGCCGCGCGTTTTGGTCAAGGGCGTGATGCACCCATGGTCAACATTGATGCGGTCCGGAGGGATGGTAGCCTCACGCAATTACAGGTTGCACCCATGATGGCGGAACAGATTCCCCAGGAATGGTATATCTGAACCGACAACAGTTGGATGCGCGGCGGTTACTGTGCCCGATGCCCGTGATTCGTACCCAGGATAAGGCAAAACAAATGCAGCCTGGTGATCAGTTGGTGGTCATTTGTACTGATCCAGGCGCACTTTATGACATTCCTGCCTGGTGCCGCATCAACGGTCACAAGGTAATGAGTACTGCGCAAGACCAGGGTGAAGTCCGGATTGTGATTGAGTTGGGGCCGGTGAGTTAGGCTATACTTCGGCCTATTTTGATTTTCCTCGCAACTAGCCATCCGGTACTGCATTGAATGAGCAACGAACACAACCATACCTATTTTGATCACTCCTCCCCGGATCGCCTGCGCGCCAGCCGACGGGTAACGGTGGTGAGTATCGTTTTAAATTTGGTGTTAACCCTTGCTCAGGTGAGCATTGGGATTATCGGCCATTCACAAGCCCTGGTCGCCGACGGCTTACATACACTGTCGGATTTGCTTACCGATTTTATGGTGTTGTTTGCCCTGCAACACGGCCATAAGGACGCTGATGCTGAACATCCCTATGGTCACGAACGGATAGAAACCGCAGTCAGCATGATCCTGGGGATCATGCTGTTAGCCGTGGGTGTGGGTATTGCGATTCGTGCGGTCATTAAATTGTACAGTGGTGAGGCATTTGTGGTGCCGTCGGCGCTGACATTAGTAACTGCAATATTGACCATCGCAGCGAAAGAGTGGCTGTATCGTTACACAATGAGTACTGCCGACAAATACAACTCAAACATGTTACGCGGTAACGCTTGGCACCACCGCTCCGACGCACTGTCTTCCCTGGTGGTGGCGGCAGGTATTGGCGGCACCCTGCTGGGTGTGATGTACCTGGATTCGGTGGCGGCCATCATTGTCGGTTTGATGATAACCAAGGTAGGCGTGGAACTGGCCTGGGTGTCGCTGCGTGAGTTAGTGGATACCGGTTTACACACAGAGCAAATAGGCCGAATCAAAAAGGCGATCACTGATGTGCCGGACGTCAAGGCACTGCACGTGCTGCGTACCCGCTGTATGGGCGGCAAGGCGTTGGTGGATGTCCACATCCAGGTCGATTCCCGTATCAGTGTCTCAGAGGGTCACCACATCAGCGAAACCGTGCGCCAGCATGTAATCGACGAGATCGACGAGGTGGCGGATGTCATGGTACACATCGACCCGGAAAATGACGAACTGGAAGCCCCCAGCGCCAAACTGCCCTTGCGCCACGATATCCTGCCCCGACTCAAACAGGCCTGGGCAGGGCTGGCGGTAGCCAGGGATATCCGCGAGGATCAGATTACCCTGCATTATTTGGCCGGAAAGATACGTGTAGATCTGGTATTACCGCTGCAGCTGTTAGAGAATGAGCCGCGTGCGACACAGGTAAAGATCGCGCGGCAGTTCACACAGATTGCGGCGCAGTTTGACCAAATCGAGCAGATTAACTTGTATTTCCACTAATGAACTAAACAGGTGCTTTTGCGTGTTTTCTCGCACCAGTAAAGTGCAATTAGCCGAAAAACAAAAGTATTTTTCCATATAATTCATGATAGTACCAAGTGGCATGGTTCGTGCCCTTAAAACAGGCATGAAGTTTTCCATGGCGTTGCCTGGGGCATAATTTTAATAGTAAGTAACTTTTGGAGGAGCAAATGTCAGATAAAGTGATGAAAATGATAAAGGACAAAGGTGTGAAGTTTGTTGACTTCCGCTTTACCGATACCATCGGCAAAGAACACCACGTTTCTGTTCCGGCCGAAACCATGGATGACGAGGTCTTTAAAGACGGTAAGATGTTCGATGGTTCGTCAATTTCAGGTTGGAAGGGTATAGAAGCTTCCGACATGATTCTAATGCCGGATCCGGATAGCGCCGTGCTCGACCCCTTTATGGAAGAGCCCACATTGATTTTAACCTGCGATGTGCTGGAACCTTCCACTGGTCAGGGTTATGAACGTGATCCGCGTTCCCTGGGTAAGCGTGCTGAGGCTTATCTCAAGTCAACTGGCATAGCGGATGTTGCCTACTTCGGTCCGGAACCTGAATTTTTCATTTTTGACGATGTACGTTGGGGTACCAGTATTAGCGGTTCTTTCTGCAAGATTGACTCCGAAGAAGCAGGCTGGAACTCGGAAAAGGTATTTGCCGATGGCAATATCGGTCACCGTCCCGGCGTGAAGGGTGGCTATTTCCCCGTGCCGCCGGTCGACTCGTTACAGGATATTCGTTCTGCGATGTGCTTGGCCCTGGAAGAAATGGGCGTAAAGGTCGAGGTGCATCACCACGAAGTGGCGACCGCGGGTCAGTGCGAAATCGGGACCCGCTTTAATACGTTGGTGGCGCGCGCAGACTGGAATCAACGGCAAAAATATGTCATTCATAACGTCGCCCATGCCTATGGCAAGACGGCCACGTTTATGCCCAAACCCATTGTTGGTGATAACGGTTCAGGTATGCACGTACATCAGTCTTTAGCCAAAGGCGGCAAGAATCTGTTTGCCGGTCAGCAGGAGTGAACATCGAAAGGGACACCATGACCTCCAAATATGCCATTATTAGGCATATGTGGATATAATACTATCCATTTTGATGAGAAATAGCAAGTGAGGGACTTCGGGAGCGACCGAGGCTACGAGCTGAGCGCGGCAGTCTCCAGCGGCGTGAGGCCCCCGGTGCTCTGGATCGTTGCAGCGTGCG
>JANNJI010000685.1:0-10156 GCA_031405795.1 Gammaproteobacteria bacterium | reverse complement strand
GCTCGTTGCAAATCGTGTTTAAGTGTGGCGCTTTCTGAAAGTGCTTTGAGTTCCACTTTGTCTAGCACGAAACTCTCCGCTATGAAGGTGAGCAACTATTAGCTCAGGATTAAAAGTGGGAGTTCGCCATTGCCAATGGCTGGACACTGCCCAGCAGATCAAGCTATGACCACTAGAATCTACTACACGCTTTTCTGGCAGCTTCCTCAACCGTCGTGAAATACTCATTGCCTGTTGACCCTGTCAGAATGAGATGCGACATAGGCGGTTTTTTTCTTAACGCCACCGAAGTATTGCCATTGTTTGGTTTGCCGGGATTATTGCACGTTACGATTGCTGCTTGGTTACCATCGCTGCTAGTATGCCAATCCTGACTCATAAACCACCCGTATCCCGAGGGCAACCCCTGCTTTTGCGCGGATTCAATTCTTTTTTCATTGATTTTTTGTTTTTTCTCTTCCGCCGCCTTCATTAGCTCGCAGCTTTTGGTTTCCCCGCCGGCACATGACAGAAACAGACACGCATCTTCTCGTTTTTCTCTCTTGCATGCGCTAAGCAATTCCAGAAATTTTGATCGCTCTGATTCAAAATCTTTGCAGTCGGAAAGCGGGATGCCGGTACCTTTTTTGCGCTGCAAAAGACATCTCTTCTCTATAATCTCCTTTTCAAAACACGCTTCATTTTTTCTTGATTCGCAAGCGCGAAGCATTCTCATATTATGCGTCACCAGTAAATCAATATTCTGGTCTGAGGGTCCAGAAGATACGGCAGTTGAAACGCGAATTGACGTGGTAGCATCACCAGCGACACATGCCTGGTCGCTATAAGTAACCTTTCCATTTGTATCAACGCATTTTTTTAACTCTTGTGCGTTGATCGACAGCGCTACGCCAATGGCAACAAAAGCCGCTGTCAACGTGACCCATGCTTTCATAACTTCTTCTCCATAAAATAGGATAAAATGACATTCCTTCTGTTTTTATTCTTCTAAAAGCGGAGCTCATACTAGCAGATACTGTTTCTGTTTACCCACGCATACGTTTCATACTGTCCCAATCGATCAATCCGATCCGGCATGATGGCCACCTGCAATTGCCGATTCAACTATTCTTAGTTTTTCTTGATGAAGCTCCCACGTGTTCAGTATTTCGCAAGTTCCACTTGTTGTATATCTGCGTTTTTGTGTTTTGTATGTCCTCGCTCTGGATCAGGTGAGCGTCCTAACTCTCGGCAGGGATGCGCACATACGCGGAAGTAACGACGCTGCCGTGCTAGCCAACTTTGCAGCACTACTTTTGTGCTGTGGGTGTCGCAGTAAGTGTAGTAATACGTCATCGTTCCCGATGGTTGCACGCGTCATAATAAGCCTTTCAGGTTGATATCGACAACTTTGAATGACTTCTCGAGTGAAATTGGTTTTAATTAGCATTCCCCTTGGCTTTACGGTAAGTCCGCCGTATGTCCACGCTCAGTATACCGCCGTGCCATCCAGTAGCAAACCATGCACGTTCGCGTATCATGTAACGTATTATTTTTTCGTATAAAATCGCATTCCGTTAGACACTGGCAGACATTGAAGTATTCTCCGGTAAATGATAGAAAACCATTCGGGAGGTAGAAGTCGCAGGTTCAAATCCTGTCTCCCCGACCACTTTTTTATTATTCTCTACGTATGTAGCCCCCCGATGTTCGTGATTGTAATCACAGTCTTAGTGATATTTCTCTCTGTCGTTCGATCAGTACATGCATTAACTATTCGCCACCAAAACCGATGACATCTCTGTCGATCAGGAACAGTAACGGTGCATCAAAAAGTTGCTTGACGCAGACACTGACCCGAGTGCACGCGATCAACATAACGAAACACCGCTTATGTTGGCGAGCCGTTATCCAGTTTTAATCGTGCGAATGCTGCTCGCCAAAAAGGCCGATGTGAATGCCGTCGCCAAGTCCGGCGTAACGAGCAACCACAAGCTCGACTACTTCACCGAACAACGTAATCTTGACGGCATTGGAGAATTAATCAGGGCTGGCGCGAGCAAAGCCAAGTAGTCTTGGACAGTAGCTTCAGCAATCGAATGCCAAACTACAACATCATTCGCATCTCCTGTGCGAGCTGAGCCTACCGAGAAAATACGCCTTCATTCGTGTATGTCTGCCGTGATACTATAAATTGATCAATCTGGGTTCTTCGGAAGTTTATGTTGAGCTAGCACCTCTGATAAGACCGCCCCGGGGCTTGTCATACGCTCTGTAAGTATTTGCCCGGCCACATGTTCCTCAGGGCTCATCATGCTTCTGGTTAGTTGGTTTAGATCATCCTGGGCTAATGACTGAGCGGCATCAATCTGGTCTACCTCTTTGTCAGAGCTGTTGCGCTTGGAGAGAGCAACATTTAAAAAAGCATACGCGGCCACCACATCTCTTTTTACGCCGGGGTAACCGTGCATATACATATAACCCAGCCAGCGTTGAGACATTGCATCTCCTTGTTCAGCCGCTTTGAGATACCAATATGCGGCCCGCACAGCGTCTTCACGCACACCATATCCTATTGTGTAATGGCCGCCCATCTGGCGTTGAGCCGCAATGTGTCCCTGCTCGGCGGCTTTGAGATACCACTGTGAGGACAGCGCATACGCCTTCGCATAATCGCTTCGTGTTCCTTGTTTGAAATACAACCCACCAAGGTAATATTGCGCCTCAGCATTGCCATCTTCAGCCAACAACTTGAATTCTTTCAATGCTGCCTCGTAGTCCTTTCGTTCATAGGCGGCCTTTGCTACATCAAAATCTCCCTTTTCTGAACAGGCATTCAGACATAGCAGCGTAACAAACAAAATTGCAGGGATTTTGATGCGCATTTTGTCTCCCATTGTGTTGTTGTAGTTGACAATACGTTCTTTTACGAAACTGTTTTGTGAGTACAGAATCCTACGACTCTGTCGCACCGCAAACCTGCTTTCATTCGCAATTCTTTTCAATATCCTTGCGTAATTTTTCCTCGGCGGTTTTGCGTTGTTCGTCGTTTAAGGCTTGGCGATTGCCACTGGCGTCAAGGTCATACAGGTGGCTGGAGGACTCATAGCGTTTTACTAAATCGCGGGCACGATGGCAACGTTGTTGACGATCCGCTGCCTGTTGTTGTTTTTTCGCCTTTTCTTCCTCGCGGGCGCGCCGATCTTCTTCGAGCGAGCGGGACAGTTTGCGTTGGTCCTGTTGTACGTCCGTGATGATGGTGGTGGTGGAGTCTGTGGTACTGGCCGGTTCCGTCTTCACGCCAGTCTGTGCGCCGCGTGGCGCATCACCGTAATGCACCTGGCCTTTATCATCGACCCATTTATAGATCTTCTCGGCCTGCAATGGCATGACGACAATGCACAGGACTAGCGAAATAAGATATCGCATAACTACCTCTTATCACCTTATATATGGTCTCCATGGTACACCGGCACAGGTCAATGCTCCAGATACAAATAGTGCGGTTGACGGCCTCTTTCTCGGCCGAGCCGACCCTTTTTGCTTGCTCGGTGTTGTCAATGTCAGTGGCTTTCGCCTAAGATGCGGCAATAATATTGATAACGCCCCACGCACTTTAATCCACTTAAAAAAACGAGGCAATACTATGGCTGATCCCGTCTGCGCACAAAAAGGCAACTATGCATTAGAATTAGCTGCCGGTGATTATTACTGGTGCTCCTGTGGCAAATCACAGAAACAACCGTTTTGTGACGGTTCACATAAAGGTAGCGAATTCTCACCAATAAAATTCACCTTGACCGAAAAAACCAACGTGCGGTTATGCGGTTGCAAACAAAGTGCGAAAAAACCCTTTTGTGATGGAACGCATAAAAGTTTGTAGGTTAAAAAAAAGGGGGACAGTTTACTGTCCCCCTTTGATTTGTTAGCTATTAAAAATATGGCGGCCAACTGGCCGCCATATTTTTTTACATGTTGTACGCCTTCTCGCCGTGTTCGGCCACATCCAGACCTTCGCGCTCGGCTTCTTCCGATACACGCAGACCCATGACGACCTTAATCACGGTGAACAAAATATAGCTCACACCACCGGAGAGCACGATAACTGTACCCACGCCCCACAACTGGCTGATAACCTGTTTGCCCATCGCATAATCAGGCACACCAACGCCACCCAGATCTGGCGATACAACGATGCCGGTACCAATGGCACCGATGATGCCGCCGATGGCATGGACACCGAAGACATCCAGACTATCGTCGTAACCAAGTGCTCGCTTCAGACTGGTAACGGCCCACAAACAGCCTACTGCTGCAACCGCACCCAGCACAATGGAACCCATCGGACCCGCCAGACCCGCAGCCGGTGTCACAGCAACCAGACCAGAAACCGCACCGGAGACCCCGCCCAACAGACTAGGTTTGCCTTTGATCAGCCATTCAACAAACAACCATGCCAGTGCCGCCGAGGCTGTTGCCAAGGTGGTGTTGACCATGGCTAATGCGGTGACGCCATTGGCTTCGAGGTTAGAACCGGCATTAAAACCAAACCAGCCAACCCAGAGCAAACACGCGCCAATCATGGTCATGGTTAATGAATGTGGCGGCATGGCCGTCTTTGGAAAACCAAGACGCTTACCGACAACAATCGAACCCATTAACGCGGCCATACCGGCATTGATATGTACCACCGTACCACCGGCAAAATCCAACGCGCCTAAACCAAACAGGAATCCCGCTGGCGCGGTCGGTGCACTTGGGCCGCCCCAATACCACACCATGTGAGCCATGGGCAGATACGAGAAGGTGAACCACAGCACCGAGAAAACTAATAAAGAAGAGAACTTAATGCGTTCAGCAAAACCTCCAACAATCAACGCCGTGGTAATCGCAGCAAAGGTCAACTGGAATACCATGAACACCAACTCTGGAATAACGACACCTTTGCTAAAGGTCTCTACGGTGGCGCTCGCATCGATACCCTTTAAAAACATCTTATCGAAACTGCCGATAAACGGGTTCAATGCGCTGGAGCCTTCGGTAAAGGCCAAGCTATAACCGTAGACCGACCACAATAGAGCAATCACACAGAAGATCACAAATATCTGGGTTAATACCGACAACATATTCTTCGAACGTACCAGACCACCGTAGAACAAGGCGAGGCCAGGAATCGTCATCAGAATAACCAACGCCGTTGCCATCAACATCCAGGCCGTGTCGCCCTTGTTGGGTTCAGGTTTGGCGGCCGGTGCCACAGCAGACGCTGCGGGTGCTGTCGTCGACGTTGCTGCTGCAGTATCCGCCGGTTTCGCTTCATCCGCATGAACCAACAGCGGTGACAGCGTAATGAGCATCGCAGTTAACATGCCCAACAACGATTTTATTAAACTGATACGCATGTTTATTTCCTCCCGTTACAGTGCGTCATCGCCGGACTCGCCGGTACGGATGCGCACAGCCTTATCAATATTCGACACGAAGATCTTACCGTCACCGATCTTGCCGGTATTGGCAGCCTTGGAGATCGCTTCGATTACCTGATCCACCATGCCGTCTTTGACTACGGTTTCCACCTTCACTTTGGGCAAAAAATCCACCACGTATTCCGCGCCACGGTATAACTCGGTGTGGCCTTTTTGCCGACCAAATCCCTTCACTTCTGTGACAGTGATGCCCTGTACACCCATTTCAGAGAGGGCTTCACGCACATCATCGAGCTTGAAGGGCTTGATGATTGCAACGACTAATTTCATAACTACCTCCATTCAAAAATGGCTCGCAGCACCATACTGTGAGCCGACTGGGTTAATTACTGATCGAGACTTTTGGTTCACGTTACAGAAAACGGGGTTATCCCCGCACAACTGTCTGTGTTAGAAGCAATGAAATCATTTTTATAGCTGCCTCCCAAAATTTGTGTACAAAATAACGGAATCGACGAAAATTGAATTGCAGCCAACGTGCCAAGCAATATTACGTTTGTATTTCAATCGGTTAAGTAAGCCTCAGGATTCCAACGCACAATGCGAGTGCAGTATTGCGGGTTTGGTGCAGCTTGTATGCACTAAAATCGTGCAGTTCTTGGTAAAACGACCTTACCATATATATAGGAAACCCACAGTTATACACCTGTGTTAGCCCTGCCGACTTCAATAGGCCCGCTAAAAATCCGGGCAATAAAAAAGCCCGCAATGCGGGCTTTTCTAGTCACGCCGGAGACCAGGGTTATTTCAGATCAAACCGCTTCACCACTGTCACATAAAATTTCTCTTTGTTGGTGAGATCTTCCGAGGTGAGGGCCAAGGAAAAATCCAAACCCCACAACTCCTTGCCCACGCCAATACTCGCATCGTTCCAGTTGGAGCCAGTGCGCGGATCAAAATGGCCAAAATGACCGAGAAAATAGGCCTTGTCCGCCAACTCTGCCTTCACCTTGAAATCCAGGTAATCATAGTCCGGCCCATTCGCACTGGTATCATTGCCGCGGTAATAGGTAAAACTAAACCCCTGGTAATTCACCCCGACGTAGAGCTCACGGTTGGCATCGAGGTTGCTGTCGGTATACTCGTAGATGATATAACCGAGATCCATGCCCCAATTGTCTTTCAACTTGGCGTGATAACCCACATACAAATCCACTTCCAGGCCATCACCGTTGCTATTACCGCCAAAACAAGAACTGCCAATGGCGCAATCCACGGTGGAACCCCAGGCCCCGGCGTAAAAGCCATTGTTCGGCGCAAAATCGATACCACCCTGGATAGCAGGGCCGTCATCGGATTGAGTAAAACCGCGAAACACATAATTGCTCGCCACCCCTGCATTAGCGGTCAAGTCAGCAGCGTGAACCGTTGCTGCCACCAAGCCTAAAACCACCGCACCCACCACACGTACCATGCTTGTTTTTAACATTACCGCCACTCCCGTTTGTTCCATAAAATTTTGCCTATGATAAAGTAACGCCGCGCAGAGGCAAGCTGCTACTGCACAAATCGTTTACTGTATCGCATTTTTAGCTGGCCAAAACAGTGCTGTCTACGTATGATTTGTCCAATTAGACCTCACAGCACCGAGTCCTGTATGACAAGCAATCCACTGGACGATCTCATTCAACAAGTCGTACGCAACTTGCCCGAGGGTATGCAGCAGCTGCGCGAAGATGCCAGTCGTAACCTGCGTGCAGGGCTGGAAGCGGGATTAAAAAAACTCGACCTGGTAACCCGTGTCGAGTTCGACGTACAATGCCAGTTACTGGAACGTTCGCAACAGCAGCTCAAGGTCCTCGCAGACAAACTCACTGAGCTGGAAACGCAGCTCAAAAAAAGGGATGCCTAAACACCATGTCAACTACCTTGCCCCGCAAAACCACCCGGGTCGTATTACTTGGACTGCTCATCATTATTCTGGCCTTCGTTGCTTACACGTGGTTCGTACTGACCTGGAGTTATTCCGCTGGTGAACGCGCCGGTTATGTGCAAAAGCTTTCCAAAAAGGGTTGGGTATGCAAAACCTGGGAAGGTGAAATGGCGCTGATCTCCATGCCTGGCACCGTTGCCGAAAAATTTCCCTTCACCGTCCGTGACGATAAAATCGCGGAAGAGATCAACCGCAGCATCGGTAAACGCGTCGCCCTCACCTACGAGCAACACCTCGGTATCCCAACTTCCTGTATTGGTGAAACACAATACTTTATAGTTGCCGTCAAGGCCGTGGATGAAGCCACCAACAGCGCACCGATCATCACCGCACCGCCAATGGTAGTCCCCGCTCCTGCACAATGAGGTAATGATTTACTTTAACTTAAGAGCTACGCACCCTGACACGTCTTCAAGCTGGCAGACAAAGCCAAAAAACCTTTATAAATAATTGAACACCGCTATCAACGCGGTGCTTTATTCGGTGTTTTTTCCAATTCTGAATGGATGCTGGCAAAGCTGCGGATGTGGGGTGAGACGGCGCGTAAATCCGCCGGTAATTCCGTGATCGCTTGTTCAGCCTGTGCGTGCGTGGCATAAACTCCGTGGACAACCACATATAAATCGCGATCTTTGCGGGTACGAAAATACATACCCTTGGCGCGCAGCAACGCATGTTGATTAATAAATTTTTCGGCATTATCGGCCTGCTGTGCCACCAACAGTTGCAAGGTGAAAAAACGCGGGTCCTGGCTCCATAACCACGCCTCGTTTTGCGCCTCCACCGCAGTAACCGGGGATGGTGGTTTGTTGGTGACGACAGGGACGGTGGCGACAACGTTTGCTGGTTTTGTGTTGGGTGGTTTTACGTTAGGTGTGACCGCTTTGGTTTTGATATTGATCGCGGCGTGTACTGTCGCAAACTGCCGAACCCAGGGTTTGACCTTTTGCAATCTGGCTGGCAATTGCTTGCTGGCCTGCTGCGCCGCATCCGAAGTTGCATAGCTGCCATACACAACACTGTACCAATTGTCGCCTTTGTTTTGTGAGCGAAAAATCGCAACATTCTTATCGAGTTTATGTTCTTTAATAAAACTGGCCGCACTGCTATGTGTGCGTGTCCCAAATAATTGCAGCGTGAAAAATGTCGGGTCTTGTTTGAGTATCCATGCCTCACCTTGATCGCCCGGCATCGCTGCCACGGACTCCGTTGCTGGTGCAACAACGGTGGTACTGATTGCCGGTTTACCCACCACAAAGCTGCGCGGTTGGGATTTACCCGTTTTAGTATCAATCACCTGCACGAGCCAGGTATCCGGTTTCACACCAACGCGTAACGTGATCTTTAATTCCGTGGGGCTGACAAATGTGATTTGCTCAGCAGACAATTGTTTTTCCCGGCCCGTCCAGGCGACCAGCACCTGACTTTGCGCACTGAATCCCTGCCCTGACAAGATGAAGGTGTGCGGTGAGTTACTCGGCGACACGGTCGCGGGGTTGATCGCATGTAATTCCATTGCCGGCAATTTTACGGTCTCGGCCGCAGCTGTTGGTGCAGGTGGTATTGGTGTTACTGTCGGCACCGCAGGCACTACTGCCGTAGCCATTGGTGTGATCGGTGGTGTCGCCACACTACCGATGTTCGTGGCTGCGTCACTGTTCTTGTTTGTTGCTTCAGCTGCTGGCGTTGGAATGACGCTATTATCCAATACAATCACTTTTTCCTGGGTCGGTGTCTCTATTTTTGGTGCGGTCGCAGGCAGGGTGGCTATCGGTGTTGTTATTGTGTCAGCGCTGTTCTGCGTGTTGGGTACTTCAAACAATGCGTTAATGTTGTCGCGATAGATCAACATCAAGACCGCCACAATCACGCCTGCCGCCACGGCAAAGATCACCTTATTATTGCGTCTTGGTATTTCTACCGCATAGTTATCCACCGGTATATCCGTGCTGGTTTCACCTTTATCCAACAGCTCATGTGCAAGCTCGTTGATCCGGGAAGGAATCCCCTGCGCATGTTTGTGAATTTTTTTAATCGCCTTGGGCGTGAAAGGACTGATCCCTGAAAAACCTGCCACCGCCATGCGGTGTTTTATATATTCCGCAGTGGTATCTTCGGTCAGCGGTGGAATGTGCATGGTATGGGTGATGCGTTCGCGTAAGGCGCGTACTTCTTTGGCCTGGAGAATCTTTTCAATTTCAGGCTCGCAACTCAAGATAATTCGCAGCAGATTACCTTGATCCACTTGTGTATCAGCCAAATGGAATATCGCCAATAATGCCTCTTTGGGCAAGGTGTGGGCGTCATCAATAACTAATATCGGTACTTGCTCCTGGCGATGCAGGGTGGCAACGCGCGCATATAACATTTCCTGTAATTGCGTCGCGTCATGTGGCAATTGCTGTAAACCAAACCCTTGTGCCGCGACAAACAGGAGTTGTTCGGCATCCATCATGGTATTGGCGGTCACCTGACAGATACGCCATTCCCCTTGCGCAGTGGCAACAAACCGTTGCAACAGACTGGTTTTACCCACCCCCTGCGCACCCATGACCATCAGCAATAAATTGCTGTATTGGGTCATGTGTTGTAACAAGTTAAGGCATTGACTGCGTTCTGCATCCAGATAGAGAAAACGATCTTCGTGGATTGCCGAAAATGGTGGGGCCTGCAAACGGTCCCGTTTTCCTAACCCCCGTTTCCTTAACCCCGTTACCCTAACCCCGTTACCCTAACCCCCAAGGAGAGCACTTCATGA
>JANNJI010000684.1:0-6776 GCA_031405795.1 Gammaproteobacteria bacterium | reverse complement strand
CAGATGCGTCGCGAAGGCATGTCGCAAGGTATGCGGCGAGAGCGGCACCTTGATCCCGCTCTGCCTGGCATAACGTTTAATCAGATACCAAAACGCCTGCCGTGTCATGGCCGCCTGACGTTGGGTCAAAAACAAGGCCTCACACAATTGGCCATGTGCCAACGCTGATCGTGCATCACGTAAATAAATTTGTAACCAATTGATCGCCTCCTCCCCCATCGGCACCAAACGTTCTTTTTGTCCTTTACCGGTAACACGAATCACACCTTGACGTATGTTCACTTGCTGGTGTTGCAGACTGACTAATTCAGATACCCGCAATCCCGTTGCATATAACAATTCCAACATGGCACGATCACGCAGGCCAAGTAATGTCGTCACCACCGGTGCCGCCAATAATTTTTCGACATCATGCTCTGTTAACGCATCGGGTAATGGGCGGCCTATTTTTGGCGCAGCCACTAAGCGTGTTGGATCATCGGTAATCCATTTTTCACGCAGGCAATAGCCGTAGAATCGCCGTAGTGTTGATAACAGGCGTGCAGTACTGCGTGGGCTGTATTGTTGTGTGCTGCGATAAACCAGATACTCTTGCAATTGTTCGCGAGTGATATTTAATAAATCAGCGGTATCTTGCGTACCAAGCCAGTGGCGGAATTGCAGTAGATCATTGCGGTAAGCGACACGGGTGTTTTCGCTGAGCCCCCGCTCTATCCATAAGGTATTAAGAAATCGATCGACATCGTGTTCACCAGTAACCATGCCTATGGTCGTTTGCCCGATCATGACACATGTGCGCCTTCATGCTCCAACAACCAACGTTTAATCGCAATCTGGCGGCCATGCGTCTTTCCCGAATAACCACCTAAGCCGGATTTGGCCACCACCCGGTGACATGGCACGATCACCGGCAATGGATTGGCGCGGCAGGCATTGCCCACCGCACGCGCACTGCTGTTGAGTTTCTTTGCTAATTCGCCGTATGACAGGGTTTCACCCACGGGTATTGCCTGCAGTGCTCGCCATACGCGTTGTTGAAATGAAGTGCCCCCCAGCTGTATGGGTAAACGGATTGTCTTGTCTGGCTGGGTAAAATAACCGTTGAATTGCTGGCTGATTTTTTTCGCCATCACGCTTGATACATTTTGTTTAATCTCAGCGCGACTGAGTATATCCACACCAATAACTTCTTGTTCCGTGAATAATACACGGAGCGTCCCCACTGGAGACGCGATATTTATCGTTGTGTGCTCCGCCGTTGCCATCCCCTTAAGGGCTGCAACGATACACATCAAACGTTTGCCGACCATCTTTAATCGGTGATGCCGGTGCAATCGCATCACCTTTCATATCGGCCGCCGTGTTACGAGCCAGTTTTTCCAAGTTGGCCTGCACAATGTCCGGACGACGATTTACACCACCGATATTGTCGGCCACCGACGCTGTGGTTTGACCCAGCTTGTTACAATTGCTGGCATCGCTTGCAAAAATAATACGCACATCTTTTGCGTCTTGGGTTAACTCAACCCAGGCACATGACGTTAGTAACAACGCAGAGCCAAGTACCATGATTGTTGAAAATCGCATAATTACTCCTTTAATCCCTTATTGGGGTCTTGTGTATAGTCTAACTCGAATTTTTCGCCAATTCACACGACCAAGCAGCAGAAACGAATGACGTAGCCCCCATTACATAGACCTATCCTACCAAATTTTTATAGGCCTAAAACAAAAACGGGTAACGCTGTTAACGTTACCCGTTTTGCGACAACCCATGTAAAATTGCTTATTCTTGCGCGTCAGTGGCTTCCACAGCAGTCGTCCTGGCGGTGAGCTTCTCACGGATACGCGCTGCTTTACCCGCACGCTCACGCAAATAGTACAATTTGGCGCGACGCACCGTACCACGGCGTTTGAGGGTGATCGATTCAATAGCCGGGCTATGCGTCTGGAACACACGTTCCACACCTTCACCGTGGGAAATCTTGCGTACCGTAAACGCCGAGTTCAAGCCGCGATTACGGATGGCGATAACGACGCCTTCAAAGGATTGTGCGCGTTCACGCTCGCCTTCTTTGACCTTTACATTCACAACGACGGTGTCGCCGGTTTTAAAATCAGGAATACCCGTGCGCAACTGTTGCGCCTCAATTTGTTCGATAATGTTACTCATGGTTTTACTCCAGAATTCGCAGCGGCGCATTATACCTGAATTCCTCAATCTGTCGCAGATTCCTTGATAAATTCCTCAAGCAGGGCACGGTCTTGCGGGGTTAAGTCGAGGCTGGCCAACAGATCCGGGCGCCGCCGCCAGGTTTGGCCCAAGGCCTGTTTGCTGCGCCAACGCTGGATTGCCTTGTGGTCACCGCTCAGTAATACAGCGGGAACCCTCATGCCGTCGACTTCCTCTGGACGGGTATAGTGCGGATAATCCAATAAGCCGGACATGAAGGAATCCTGCTGGGCGGAATCCGCGTCACCCAGAGCCTCCGGTAGCAGGCGAATGATTCCATCCACCATGACCATCGCCGCTATCTCACCGCCACTGAGCACGTAGTCGCCGATGGACCACTCTTCATCAATCTCCGAGGCGATCACCCGTTCATCAATACCCTCGTAACGACCACATACAAGTACTAGACGTTTGGCCTTGGCCAGGTCATTCAAGCCCTGTTGGGTAAGCTGACGACCTTGGGGTGAAAGATAAATCACCTTGGCCGGTTCAGCGCTGGCTTGTTTTGCGGCGCGAATGGCAGCCCGCAATGGTTCTACCAGCATAACCATCCCCGGCCCACCGCCATACGGACGATCATCCACCGTACGATGTACGTCGTGGGTGTAGTCACGTGGATTCCAAAAGCTAAACTTGACCAGATCGCGTTTGACCGCTCGCCCGGTAATACCATGGGCGGTCACCGCGTTAAACATCTCGGGCATCAAACTGATGATATCAAAGCGCATTGTCTGACTCTGTGGCTTGCTCATCCCAATCCACGGTGATTTGATGCGTGGTCATATCCACCAACAAAATATAGCGCTCGTAGACATAAGGAATCCATATTTCACCAGCGCTGCCATTGATCACCAATACATCATTGGCGCCTGTCGAATACAAATGATTCACCGTACCCAACCGCTGTCCCTGGGTGTTGACCACGTCCAGGCCGATCAAATCCGTCCAGTAATATTCACCAGGAGGTAACTTCGGCAGTTGGCTGCGCGTCACGGCGATATCGCAACCGACCATGGTACTGGCCTGATCCCGGTTCTCACACCCGGCCAGTCTGGCAACCAGCCCTTTGCCATGCACACGTGCCTCATCAACCGCATGGATCGACCATTGGCCCGACTGGAACAAATACCACGGGGAATAGGAGAGGAGATTTTCAGGGGGATCGGCGTTGGAATAAATTTTGACCCACCCCTTAACGCCAAACACCCCAACAATACGCCCGATGGAAATAAGTTGGGGTGTTGTCATAAGCGGACTATCCGCCAGACTAACTTACGCGGCGGCGTTTTTAAGGAGTTGTTGCACGCGGTCAGAGGCCTTGGCACCTTTGCCGAGCCAGTGTTCAATCCGGCTGCGATCTACGGTTAACCGTATTTCCTGGCCGTTAGCGCAAGGATTATAAAAACCTACGCGCTCGATATGCGTACCCGCATCACGGGCATTACGCTTGTCAGTCACGACAATGTGATAAAAAGCGCGCTTTTTGGCGCCAGCACGAGAAAGTCGAATCATTACCATTGAGTCAATACCTTAAACAATTAATTGAGCTACAGACCGCGAACGGCCACGAAGACCGGGCATTCTACTGAAATGGCCGGAAAAGTGAAGTGCTTAACGCAGTTATTTTTTCAAAACCACCGTTATGAGCCAAATCCGGGGGGGAGTTGCCCTTTAAATTGCCGCATCATTTTCTGCAGCCCCCCTTTGCGCATTTGTTTCATCATACGCTCGATCTGGTCAAATTGCTTGAGCAGCCGATTGACATCTTGAACCTGGGTCCCGGAACCGGTCGCAATACGTCGTTTGCGCGAGCCATTGAGAATATCCGGCTTGCGGCGTTCCTTCGGTGTCATGGAGTTAATGATCGCCTCCATGCGCTTTAACTGTTTATCATCCATCTGATTCATCGCTCCAGCGGGCACATTGCCCATGCCAGGGATCTTATCGAGCAGGCTGCTCATACCGCCCATTTGCTGGACTTGGCGGAATTGATCGCGGAAGTCTTCCAGATCAAAACCACTGCCCTTTTTGAGTTTCGCGGCCAATTTCTCCGCCTTGCCCTGATCAAAATGCCGCTGAGCCTCTTCGACCAAACCCAACACATCGCCCATCCCCAAAATACGCGAGGCGACACGATCAGGATAAAACGGCTCCAATGCGCTGATCTTCTCGCCAATACCCAAAAACTTGATCGGTTTGCCGGTGAGAAAACGCACCGATAACGCCGCGCCACCACGTGCATCACCATCGGTCTTGGTCAGGATCACCCCGGTTAAGGGCAAAGCCTTGGCAAATGCCGCTGCCGTGTTCGCCGCGTCTTGGCCCGTCATGCTATCAACCACAAACAAGGTTTCCACAGGATTGAGTGCCGCATGTAACTGCTGGATCTCCGCCATTAAGGCCTCATCCACGTGCAGGCGACCGGCGGTATCCACTATCAATACATCTTTATGTTGAATACGTGCGGCATGTATCGCCTGTTCAGCGATCTGCACGGGGGTTTGTTGGGCATCGCTGGGAAAAAATGTCGCTCCCGATTGTTCGGCCACGGTCTTGAGCTGAGCGATGGCCGCAGGTCGGTAAACATCACAACTGACCACCATGACGGATTTGTGTTGACGGTCGCGGAGCCAATAGGCCAGCTTGCCTACTGTTGTGGTCTTACCGGCACCTTGCAGGCCTGCCATCAATATCACCGCGGGCGGGGTGACATTTAACATCAAGGCATCATTGGCCTCCCCCATCAGGAGGGTCAATTCATCGTTGACGATTTTTATCAGTGCCTGACCTGGCGTGAGGCTCTTCATAACCTCTTCACCCACCGCTCGCACCCGTATCTGCTCAAGGAAGGCCTTCACTACCGGCAATGCAACATCTGCCTCTAAGAGTGCCATGCGCACTTCACGCAACGTGTCTTTGATATTGTCTTCGGTGAGTCTGCCAACCCCGCGCAAATTGCGTAAGGTTTTGCCCAGTCGTTCGGTTAAGCTGTCAAACATGATGAAATCTCGAAGAAGTAGTGCCGATGGGATGGATTATAACGTGAAGCGGTCACCGCTTGAGAGGGAATTAATTGTATGCGTTGTTACGGCCGCACGACATTCCGCAATGATCTGTGCCTCTACCCCGGGCTTATTATGGCTAATATAAATATTCGGTTGGTGCCGGAGTTTGGCCAGATCCGCCGCCAACAGTGCGGGGCAATAGTGGCCGGCGCGACGGCATAACTCGATATCGCGGTTGGCAAAGGCGGTTTCCACCATCAGCATATCCAAGCTGTCATAACTGTTGAGCACATTCCAGAAGTTATCGTTGCTGGTAGTATCCCCACTGAAAGCAAACACCCCACTGGCAGAAGCAAGCCGATAACCTACACCCGGCACAATATGGTTTACCCGGATCATTTCTAAGGTGCGATTGCCCACCGGCAGTATTTGCCCAGGTAACATTTCCACGTAACGCATAACAGGAGTCCGGACATTAGGTAAGCGGGAAAAATCCGGCCAGATAATATTATTGAAGATGTGTTTTTTGAGCGCATCGAGCGTCGCCGTCTCAGCGTAGATACTAATTGGTTCTTTGGTTTGGTCAAACATCGTATCCACCAACAGCGGGATACAGGCGATGTGATCAAGGTGTGAATGGGTAACAAAAATATGGCGAATCCGCGCCATTTCTTGCAGGCTGAGATCACCCACGCCCGTACCGGCATCGATCAAGATGTCATTATCAATCAATAATGTCGTAGTGCGCAGGTTTGTCCCCACTCCACCACTGCAACCTAATACACGAATTTCCATATTTATCGCATCGAATCCACTGTCATTCCCACCCCGATATCGGCCAGTGACCTGCCAACCCCACAGCAAGTTAATCAGAATGAGGGACAAGTCTCAAGCAGGACGTGTAAATTCCCGTGTATATGCCTTCATTCTACGCGTCTTTTGCTTCTTCCTCTGGCGAGTTTATCCTGACTGTGCAGAAGAAACACCCAGCAACAGCAGAAGAAATTAACTAAGACGCTAATGCCTCTTTTGTACCAATGCCGATTGCGTCAGAATAGCCCCATGTTTTTACACACCCTCACTGCTGCTGTTGTCATTAGCATCTACCTTCTGCTTGCCGCCAGCTTATTGTGGCGACTCGTTAGAGGCCATGCAACGCTGGCCTCAAAAACACCGTTATTGGTATTGGGTTTTGTTGCCATCGGCCTGCATGCATTGATATTGCGACAGAATTTGTATAGCGGGGCCGCCCTGGATGTTAGTTTCTTTACTGCCTTTTCCTTAATTGCCTGGTTGATATCATTGTTGATATTGATTGCCATCGCCAGCCGCGAACCGGTCGAAAATCTGGGTATTGGTATCCTGCCAATCACTGCACTCGCGGTGTTATTACGTTTGCTCAATTCACAACAACATAGTCTGGCCAATACCTTATCTGCCGGTTTGGAGTTCCATATCATGGCCTCAATTACCGCCTATAGCCTGCTGACCATCGCGGCGTTACAGGCGATCATGTTGTACATACAAGATGTACAGAT
>JANNJI010000683.1:0-2011 GCA_031405795.1 Gammaproteobacteria bacterium | reverse complement strand
TAACCGACTTCTCACAGCCGGGCAGATCGAGAAAATTCAAAAGTCCGCGCATGACGAAGGTTATCAACAAGGCCGACGCGATGGTTTTGCCACGGGCAAGCTCGAGGTGGAAAAACAGATTGCCGCCCTGACACAGATTGTTCAGTTGTTGCATGCGCCACTGGTGCAATTAGATGAACTGGTGGTTAAGCAGCTGGTTGATATGAGTATATTGATTGCCGCGCAGGTGATTCGCCGCGAATTACGCATTGACCCGGGCCAGGTGGTTGCGGTGGTGCGCGAATGTGTTAAGGCCTTGCCGGTATCCGCAACACAAGTGAAACTGTTTTTGCACCCGGAAGACGCCGGGTTTGTGCGTAGCGCATTTTCCATTGATGATCATATCCAGACCTGGAAGATCATTGACGATCCGGTCATGACCCGCGGTGGATGCCGTGTTGAAACGCAATATTCCAAGATCGATGCCACGGTTGAGAATCAGCTCAATCGTGTTATTGCCAACCTGTTAGGTGGAGAGCGTGAAGATGACAGCGTCAGTCGCAGATGATGTGTTATATAAAAATCACCAGCAGAAGTGGTTGTCATTGCTGAGCGAGCACAACACACGCCTGGCAGAACCACCCGGCATGGTGGTCGAAGGGCAGCTTAATCGCATGGTGGGACTAACGCTGGAAGCGGTGGGTTGTCATGCAGCGATTGGTGCACGGTGTGTGGTGGATAGTCCTGGCAGTGCAGAGATTGAAGCTGAGGTGGTGGGCTTTGCCGGTGAACGATTATTTTTAATGCCGATTGATACCGTGCAGGGTGTCCGGCCAAACGCACGAGTCATTCCCACTGATCGGGTGTATGAGGCGCCGGTGGGCGACATGTTATTGGGTCGCGTATTGGATGGCACCGGACGGCCATTGGATGGTAAAGGCCCGCTCAGGAATCCGGGGCATGTGCCATTAACCGGCCGTCCCATTAATCCACTGCAACGGCAACCCATTTCAAAACCCTTGGATGTGGGTGTGCGCAGCATCAATGCATTGCTGACGGTGGGCCGCGGGCAACGCATGGGTTTATTCGCTGGCAGTGGTGTGGGCAAGAGTGTATTGCTCGGCATGATGACCAAATACACCACGGCGGATGTAATTGTCGTTGCGCTGATTGGTGAACGTGGCCGCGAGGTAAAAGAATTTATTGACCGTATTTTGGGAACAGAAGGCATGGCGCGTGCGGTGGTGATTGCCGTGCCAGCGGATTACACACCGGTGATGCGCATTCATGGCGCGGTGATGGCCACCACGATTGCCGAGTATTTTCGCGATCAAGGTAAACACGTCTTACTCCTGATGGATTCATTAACCCGTTTTGCCCAGGCACAACGTGAAATTGCCTTGGCAATCGGTGAACCGCCTGCCACCAAGGGTTATCCACCCTCCGTATTTGCACGCATGCCGCAATTGGTTGAACGCGCAGGCAATGGTGATGTAGGTTCCGGATCAATTACCGCATTTTATACGGTATTAACCGAGGGTGATGATCCACAGGACCCTATTGCCGATGCCGCGCGGGCGATCCTGGATGGCCATATTGTGTTGTCGCGTGAATTGGCCGAGTCCGGCCATTATCCCGCCATTGATATTGAACACTCTATTAGTCGCGCAATGATCGAGATTGTCGATGGTGAGCACAATAAGCTGGCGCAGGCATTTCGTCACAGCTATTCGATATATCAGCAAAATCGTGATTTAATTAATGTGGGCGCCTATACGTTTGGCACGGACACGCGCATCGATCAGGCCATTAATTTATATCCGCAGCTGATGTCGTTCCTGCAACAAGACATGGGAAAACCGATGGAATGGCGGGCAAGCCTGCATGCCTTGCAACAATTGTTTGCTGATACCAAAAAAACAAACACGCCAGAGGGCATGACAAAATCACCCACCGTAAGCGGAGCAAAACGTGGTTAGGAAAAAATCCGATCGGTTTAAATTATTGCAACGCCTGGCGAGCAAAAAAGAAG